>JAITAG010000040.1 GCA_031284265.1 Puniceicoccales bacterium
TGAAACTTCTTCATAAAATTGCACTCCAGAGAGTAGAAAAAGCGTAATTAATTCTATATTTTTCTTCATAAATATTTCTTTCTATTTTATAACTTTTGTTCTCGTAGCCATTTCCACGAAACGCCCGTTTTCTGTTTCAGGTTTTTCAAACTGTCAAAAGAAAAATATAAAATAAATCATTTTTATTTTCTACCATTTTGAGCCCATAAATAGGGCCAAAACCAATGGGTGAAAAAAATTTCGCAGACCTTTCAGCCTGGAATTTTTTCATATTTCTACGAAGAAACAAAAACGGGACGTTTTTTGCAAACTATCCCGGATAATTTTCGTTAAACCATTTTGGATGAATTTCGCATTGCTCATCGGAATTATTTTCCCTTAGGCCCATTGGACGGGCAGATATTGCGAATCGAAACTCGAAAATACTTTCGCGACCATCACTGGCGGCGCCCTATCATCGGCAGATCAATCGAAAGCAATTGAAAAAGCCATTCCTAGGACGCCGGTATCCGTTTACGCCAATCAATCATCAAGGTAAAAAATCGTCAAAGATTTTACGGAAAGTGACGTCAAAGGAAAAAGGTTCTTCAGGGTTAAAACCGGGAGTAATGGCAAAGTCAAAGCCACCGCCATCAACTGGCGGCGGTTGATTGCCAGGAGCCGCCGGGAAAGTCACCGAACTCATTGGCATCTCTGGCGCCGTTTGATCTTCAGGGGCTTCCGAGGTTGCAGGCCGAACATCCGCAGACATTTGCTCAGCTGGTGACAATAGTCTATGCATAGCCCACGACCTTACCTTTTGCAATTTAGGCAAAATATCGAGAAAATGTTTCGGTATTTCGGAACTGTTAACGTGCTCATATCCCATTTTCTGGATAGAACCATTAATCCAAGATTTACTTCTACCTGATAGTAATTTTAATAAATTAACGTTTTTTAAAATAAAACAACCAGACCCAAATATACCGCAAGCCTCCCCGCGATGCATACTCCGCTCTCGATCCCTTTCAGTAAAGTCCCTAGTCATACCGAACATTGCTTGAAAAGCACAAAGACTTTCGGAGTACTTATCCTAAAAAGCAGGATTTCTAAACAACGCTTGCAGCCTCATGTATTCTGTTTGTTCTTCAGGAGTAAGATCGTGCCAATTAGGCGGCAATCCTGTCGCCTTCCTTGGAGATTGTGCGTTGCGAGTCTGTGCGTTCCTGGGAGCTTGCATCGCGCCCTTGAGGCTCTGTGCTCCCAGCAGCAACGCCGCCGTAATCATAGTAATTATTTTTTTCGTAATTGTTCCTTTCTGCTTTTTTTAGCTTATATTTTCAGTAATTTAGTAAAGTGGAAAATTTCGGGTTTTGAAAGTGAACAGCTTCTGATAGAGCCGTTATTAACCACATAACGGCCCTACTAAAAATAATTTTTAGAATATTTCTACTTATTATTATTGTTGTTATTTTTCTTCTGATAATAATATTTGCACAATAGGTTCTAGATCTCCTCTATTCAATGCCATATCCAAAACCGTTTCCCGATCATTATTAACAGTTTCCCTTGCCCATGCTAAAGCTCCTTCCCTCCCTAACATTTCCGCTACTCTGTCTAGAATTGCCTTCGCAAGGGATATCACATCCTCACTCTTCGTAACTGTCTGCATGATCCACATTAAACTGGTATCGCCTCCCTCATCCTGCCATCTTAGGTCAAGATCTTTTGAGTTTGTTATAATAGCCAATGCTGTCTTCATTTTTCCACCCATAATTGCCCGTTTCAACCGTTCTTCTACTGCCCCTTCTCTGATGGACTTTAAAGATAACGCACGAGCTATACCATCATCATCAAAAGCCCCTAACAGCTCGATGATCTCAGCGGAAGCTTGAGGATCAAAAGGTAGTGCTTCTCGAAGCGAATCAGCCTCTAATAATTCACGAACAATAGCCAGGGCACACTTTCCGGCCTTATTGCGTATAGCTGGATTGACTCCCATATCTAATAATAGGACTACTAAATCACTATTTCCATCCATACATGCCATTAGGACAGCATACATGAACAAAGTCAAACCTTCGGCAACTATTACTTGGGGGAGACCACGAAACGCATCAGGAAACTGATCCGCCATCAACAAAATATCTAGGGGACAGTGAGTTCCTTCTAATGTCAAGTAGTGCGCCACAGCAGGCATATCGCGACGCTTCATTGCAAGTAGTAATCCAAGAATTTTTCCCCCATCCATCCTCCGTCTTTCCCTCATACTCTCTTCAAGCAATGGAACAACAGCAGATAACCCTAAGCGCCGGGCAATATCACTGGCGTTTTCTCCTCCGTCATTGCGCTGATACGGATTATAAGGAACTCTCCCTAAAACTCTCTTTAAAACTCCATCCTCCATGAGCGACGGCACCAAAGATCCTCCTTCCATTTCTAATACTTGCATTAGCAAAGTATTTCCATTGGAAAATCGCATTTTTAATGCTTCGCCAGGATAATGCGACACAAAATCCCAAACAATGGGGACTACTAAATCCAAATCACCATCGGAAAATGCAGCTTCAACTTGCATCAAATCTCCATCTGCAGCCCCTCTGATGTGTAAAGGTACTACAGCACTGCGAAAACTATCTAAAAACAGTTGAGCCAAATTACAGAATCCTAATCTACGGGCAATTTGCACGCAGTTTTCACCATTCTCGTCGAGTATAAGTGGATCGTAAGGAACTGTCCCTAAAAGTCCACCAAAGATGGGCAAAAGTCCCTCTTCACCTATCGGACAAAGCATCCTCATCATATCTATTAAAACACCATTGGGGAATGGAAATTTTCTTAAATCGATAGGCGCTCCTCCAATGATACGTCCTAAAAAGAGACATATTTCATCCACATTTTCCTTTAAACATGCGTCTAAAAATTGCGCTTCCAATTCATTAAAACCTAATAGACCTTCCGCCTTCCTTAGTTCCGACACTCGTTCGCGGAAACTCTTCCTGCGAAGGCGAGTACGTTCGGCATTCCGAATAGCAAGGCTTCTCCTGGGCAACGCGTCGCTACTTCCTGAAACTTCTTCATAAAATTGCACTCCAGAGAGTAGAAAAAGCGTAATTAATTCTATATTTTTCTTCATAAATATTTCTTTCTATTTTATAACTTTTGTTC
>JAITAG010000051.1 GCA_031284265.1 Puniceicoccales bacterium
GTAGCCCTAATAAAATGAGTCATCCCCGTAGCACCTACGGGAGCATCGAAGCCATCAAACGGCGGTCCATTATACCGATTCATGGCTTTAATGATATTCCGAAAAAATGATTCCTGTCAAGAAAAAACAAAATGTAACAGACAAAAAAATTTGAAGGGAAAAATATTAAATCCTGAATTTATGGAGCGGAAAGGCAAAATTTATTATCCCGTTTTATGGGATCTGTTGTTAAAAATATAAATAATAGAAACGAAAAAACCCGCCATGGAACTTAGGGAGAAAAGACGCGTCAAAAAGAAATAGGAGCCGAAATTTTTTTGGGCGTAGCTGAGTGCCGATGGTGCAATACCAGCGAAAAAGGATGCAATTAATGCTGCGCTGGACATAATTCGGCCGAGGTATTTTTTACCGAAAAGCTTGGGCCATGGCGCCGCATAGACGATTCCGTAGAGTGCCCAGTTGAAGCCACATAGGGCAATGAAAGACCATAATCCCCATGGTTTGGAGACGTTTTCCAAAAAGAACATCAGAGCTGCGTTAGTTGAAAAAATTGCGAGTAAGCAGTAGCGAATCGAAACCCTGTCCTGAAAAATACTGAATAGCATTCCAGAAACGGCGCTGCTCACGGCAACGAAGGGAAAAATACTGAGGGGATCGGCGGTGCAGGCGCGGGCTTCGCGAAAAATATCGACGAGGTGAATTTGCAAGCCCGTTGAGGCGAATGTCGACGTGGCAACCGCTAAAATAAAAATCCAAAAATCAAAGGTTTTTAAAGCTTGATACAGCGTATAATCTCGCCCACTTCTTTCCCCGCAAGTAGGGTCTGGATGCTTTGCCTCTAGACTGTCCAGATTAATGCCGATCGATTGGGGATTATCGCGGCATAGAGCCCAAATAATGGGTAAAAATCCCAGAAGCGTGACGGCCCCCAAGGTTGTCCAGGTGTTGAGATAGCCCAAGTTTTTAATCAGGCGATGGATGATTTCTGGAGCACAACCAAAGATAAAAGAAATAAAAATACCGGACATGCCAATTACGGTGCAGCTTCTTTTGTCGTACCAATAGAGGAGCATCATGCGGCTAACGAGCGGGATGAGGTTGTTTCCGCATAGTTTTAGTAAAAAAAATCCAGGAAACAGGACACAAGTGACGGCGACAAAATGGGGAACGCAACCTTCCAGCGAAGCGATGGCGAAGGGAATATGTCCCATAAAAAGAAGGGTCAAACCTAGCATTAATGTGGAATAGGTTACGGCTCGGCGAATGCCGATATGGTCAAAAATTGTGCCAAAAAACGGCAATAGCAAGGTACTGAGTAGGGTTGCACAGAAAAAAATATTGCTAAAATGGATGCGGGAAATTTGTAAGTTTTCGATCAGCATCTCCGTAAAAGGACAAATGCCGACGCTGTGGCCGGGGACGCTGACCGCACGCGAGCAAATGGTAACGAAAAACATAATCCAGCCGTAAAAAAATGGAATGTATCGCGGTGGAAAGGGAAAGTCGACGGCAAAAATTTTTGACTCGATGGACATAGGATAAAGCCGGTTTAGGCAATATATGGGACTCGACAAGCATCAAATGCAAAATTTTTTATCGAATCTCTAAAATAAAATTTTGAAACGATATACCTTACAAAAAGTGTACAATTTTGCAGAGGGGGATGGGACCGAGTTTTTTAAGTATAATTTTTTGGACTTTCTCAAGTATGTCGCATTGGCGATGCAAAATAAAACATCCGCTGCCGGAACCGGTAATATGGGGGAAATAACCCAAATGATATAAATCATTGAAAAGTATTTTAAGTTCGGCGTGTTCGTCTAAAATTTGTTGTTGAAAGGAATTGAAGAGTAGGGATTCGAAATGATCTTCGGCAAAAATCTTTTTTACTTTCATTGAAGCATCGCATATAGGGCGAGGTTTTTGTTTAAATTTTTTGTAGGCGTCTTCGGTTGAAATGGAAAAATGGGGACAAAAAATGAGTGCGGAATAATTTGTTAAATTTTGGCAAAAATTCATGGAAATCGGCGATACGATTTCCCCGCGTCCCGTAGCTTGCTGTGGTAAGTTTTTAATAAAAAACGGGCAATCGGTGCCGATTTTTTGGGCAAGGGAAATACATTGTTCCTCCGAAAGGGGTGCATTATGGAACCGGTTCAGGGCTTTTAGCGTAAAGACGCCGTTACTACTGCCCCCTCCCCAACCACCGCCGATGGGTATTTTTTTTTCAATGTCGACTCGGAGTGAGAAGTTATCGATGCCCGTTCGTTCACAAAATTGTTCGACGGCTTGGATCAGGGTATTATTTTTGGGGGGAAATTTTAGCGGAGAATGCTGGAAGATTTCGATAATCGGTTTTGGGGATGATGTATTTTTTTCGATGGAAAATACCATATCATCGCCGAAGGCAAGGGGAGCCATAATACTCGTAATCGCGCAAAAATGATCCGGATTAATCCCATCGATGGAAAAAAATAGATTAATTTTAGCATTCGACAGCACCGAAATGGATTCCATATTGTTGACGATAATCATCATTGGTGGCCGAAAATTGTACATTAAAAAAAGAACTGACGGAGAAGATTTTGTCACAAAAAGGCGAACCCATAGCCATTTTGGGTAACGGGATCAGCGCACAGGGTCTTCAAAAATTGTTCCAAAAACTCGCCTTAAAATCGATTATCTACGATCAAAATGCCGAAAAAGGCGAAGCATTTACGGAAAAAAATGTCAAAAATCATGGGATAGTCATCCGCAGTCCCAGTTTCCTATCGAATCACCCTTGGGTTATTCTCGCGCGTCGGAATCGATTGCTATGCCTATCGGAATTGGATTTTGCAAGCCTATGGTGTAACGCGCCGATCGTGGCCATTACGGGGACGAATGGCAAAACGACGATTACAACTTTTTTAACAGAGATCTTCAATCGCCGGGGCATTCGAGCGTTCCAGGCGGGTAATATTGGGCGACCGTTGGCAGAACTCGTTGCGGCGGAAGCGTTACAATCGGATGATCTCATTTTTTGTGAAACGAGTTCTTTCCAAGCGGAAAGCTCACAGTTTATCCGTTTCGCGCACCTAATTTGGTCCAATTTCGCGCCGAATCATCTGAATATGCATGGGACAATGCGCGAATATTTCCTAGGCAAATATCATTTACTAACCCGTTTAAATGAATGTTCCCGAATCTTTTGGGGGCGAAGCGTCGCATCATGGGCCCGTAGGTTTCAACTCCCCATCCCCGAAAAAACGTCGATCGTTATGGCGAAATGCGATACGAAAGGGACGGCTTTCGAAGACTATCCGCAGTGGGAAAATTTCGCACTCATTAAAAAATTTTGCTCCCTATATAATATACCCGCGGAAATGGTTCTGACGGGGGCGAAAAATTTTCAAAAACCTAAATACCGCCTCGAAAATATGGGCACAATCCAAGGCAATACCTACTGGAACGATTCGAAATGTACGAACTTCGCAGCGCTCGACGGTGCCCTTAAAAATTTCCCGCGAGAAAAAGTAGTCTGGATCGGCGGTGGCCAATCGAAGGGCGAAAATCTAAAAAATATTATCCCCATTCTAAAGGGGAAAATCGAAATCGCATTGCTGATCGGCGAAACGGGAATTGCCCTAGCGGATTGGCTACAAAAATATGGAATGAATGCCATTTATGAGGAATATATCGAAAATGCAGTAGGTGAAATAAAAAATGCTTGCTTTTTTGGAAAAAACATCGTATTTAGTCCTGCGTTTTCGAGTTTCGACCAGTTTCCGAATTACGTTGAACGTGGGAAATTTTTTGAAAAATGTATTTTCGATTTGAAGTTTTTGCGTCGTTAGACACACTGCAAAATAAAGAGTTTTACGTTGAGGGCAAAAGGTAGGGCATGAAAAATATTGTAAAAAGCGTTTTGGTAAATGGGGTAAAGGGAGGATTATCGCTAGTCGTTCTGGGTCTAGCCGGCTGTATGACCCCATTTGGCGGCCGAACTGAACCGTCCCCCGAAGATACAATGGTCGTCCATATGGATCCGCCAAAACCAACCTTCCCAATCCATCGACCCATTATGGCTACACCGCGACGTCCGGAATCGGAGGAAGTCTTGATTGTGGAACCGGTGGAAGTCATCATACCTCCCCCAATAAAACCTAGCGGTGCAGAATATACGGTACAAAAAGGAGATTGTTTGAGCTGGATCGCTAAAAAATTTAAACTTCCATTGGCAAACCTTCTCGATGCCAATATGCTGGATCGAAATGCGAAATTATCCATCGGCCAAAAATTAATTTTACCCGGAATTTCGCAGGAACAGATCGATGCCATACATGAAATACCTTCCGAATATGTTGTAAAAAAAGGCGACTGCCTGTCGCTCATTGCCCATAAATACGGTGTGAGTATTCGCGAGCTCCGGATGGCCAATAACTTAAAAAATGACCGCATCATCGCCGGGAAAAAACTTATTATTCCAGAACGCGGACGCTACGTAGGACGCAAGGAAAATGGAAACGATGAGCCGAAGGCAACTAAAAAAAGTTTCGAAGTCAATGCCGATGGTTATTACACCGTCCGCAAAGGCGATTCCCTGTCTGCAATCGCTTCCGAGGCAAAAGTAAGTGTCCGTGACCTGCAAAATTGGAATAACATTGCCGACCCCGCTAAAATAAAAGTTGGCGAAAGAATCCTGGTGAAAAATAGAGCCATTGTCCCCGAAGAAATGATCAAAAAAGAACCAACCCTCTCCACGACGGGTTACCCTTTACCTGCTATGCGCGATGTGGATTTTTTTGGTGCGATTGATGAAATTCCTGTGGTGCAAGTTCAGGATTAATGGAAGCTAAAGGACGGGTTTTTTATTTACTGTTACCGATTTTTTTTCTCAACGGCATCGGTTTGTTGGCCCTATCGAGCGCAAGCCTAATATTTGTCAATGGGGTTTATTTGAAAAAACAAATAGTTGCAATGATCCTGGCGTGGATAACCTGCGCCATCTTTGCCCAAATACCGTTGCCATGGTTTTTTAAACAGCGAACCGTTTTATTCGCATTGGCTTTCACAGGCGCATGCCTCGTACTCATTCCCGGAATCGGCCATATGACCAATGGCTCCCGCCGTTGGATCCATATCCCGGGCTTCAGTATCCAAGTATCGGAATTTGTAAAAATAGCACTCGTTATTTGGCTGGCAGGCTATGTTCGAAAAAATGAAAGCTATTGTATCAATCTTTTTAAAGGATTTTTAAAACCCATAGGTATCTGCGGTGGACTAGCATTTTTGGTTTTGTGCGAACCGGATTACGGAACGGCATTTTTGATGATGAGTGTCGCCCTGACCTTACTTTTTTTATTCGGAACCGGCCTATGCCACCTATCACTTTTTCTCGCAGTAGGCGGAATTTCGTTCCTGGGATTAATTTTTCTAAGCCCCATACGCCTGCGACGCATTATATCGTTTTTTAATGTGGAAGAACATCGCTTCGATGCCACTTACCAACTGTGGCAGGGCATTCTATGTTTTGCATCCGGTGGCCTCTACGGCAGTGGCATCGGCTTGGGACGACAAAAATTGTCCTACTTACCCGAAGCCCATACGGATTTTATTTTTCCAATCATCGGTGAAGAATTTGGAAGCCTATTTGCCATTATCGTCATTTTTGGCTTCCTCATCTTCGCAATTTTAGCACTGGTACTGCTCTGCCCAAAACAGGACTCCTTCGTAAAAGCTTTAGGTTTTGGAGCCGTTTTAATGATTACCTTTCAGGCCATTATTAATATCGGTGTCGTGACCGGATGTACGCCAACAAAAGGAATCGCTCTGCCGTTTATTAGCTATGGCGGATCGAATTTGGTGGCCATGTATGCGTTGGCGGGCTTGATAATCAATTGCTTGCGGTCGGATGATACGCTTGCGGTGCGGAATAGCGGCGACGAAACGGGATCTCAAAATTGGCTGAAATAATTTTTTTGTAAAATCAATGGGATGTCGGGTTATGGCAAAAGCTCAAGGCGTCGGAGACGCCTTGGGAAGATGGAGTTCCATCTTCCGCGCGCCATGCGCGCAGCTTTTGCCACAGTCTTAAAAAATCCGCGATTACAGAAATTTCAATGGCGCGATGGGTGGTCAATTTTTCCCCAATAATGGGAGAGGCCCGTGATGCGTTTGACACTTTTTTTATTACAAATGGCGAGGCCATAGGCTTTGGGATCACCTACGATAAAGACTTTATTACGTCCGCGGGTAACGGCGGTATAGAGCAAGTTACGTTGGAGCATGACATAGTGTTGAGTGAGGAGAGGGATAACGACGATGGGGAATTCGCTACCCTGCGATTTATGAATACTGATGGCATAGGCGAGGGCGATATTACCGAGGTCAGTTCGGTTTAATTCTGCTGATTCGCTATTAAATTTTACGAAAACGGTACCCCTATCAGGGTCGAAGTGGTCAATGGTTCCGAGGTCACCGTTAAAGATATTTTTTTCGTAGTCGTTGCGCAGCTGGATAATTTTATCGCCGAGTCGGAAGTGGCACCAGGGAATTTGTTTTTCCGGACAGGTTAGGGCTTGTTGGAGTTTTTCATTTAGGGCATCGATGCCGGCATTACCCCTATGGAGAGGGGCGAGGACTTGCACATCATTGACGGGATTAATTTTATACAATTTGGGCAATAGGACCGTGCATAATTGTTCAATTTTTTGGGAACATTCTTCGGGAGAATCAGCGGCGATGAAGTGGAAGTCATGTTCCGGCGAGATGCGGTCGAGGTCGGTCATTTCGGGAATAACCTGGGTATCGCCTTTGATGATCGTATGGGCGAGTTGAACAATTTCGCTATGTTGGCCTTGGCGGAAGATTTGTTTCAAGTAGGTTACAAAGAACCGTTGAGAAGCGATAAAATCTGCTAAGATGTTACCGGCACCGACGGAGGGCAATTGATCGATATCGCCGACGAAGAGTAGGTGAGCATGATCTGGGATAGCATTGAGGAGGGAGACGGAGAGGCGTGTATCGATCATACTGGTTTCATCGACGATGATGAAATCGATGGGCAATTGATTTTCCTGATTGAAGAAAAACTGGCCCGTTTTGGGATTAAATTGTAAAAATCGATGGATCGTTTTTGCTTCTACGCCCACTGTTTCCGTCAATTTTTGAGCAGCTCGACCGGTTGGTGCAGTGAGTCCAATTTTGATATTTTTAGCGGAGAGGATGGCGACTAGGGCGCGTAGAATGGTTGTTTTTCCGGTACCGGGACCGCCGGTAATAATGGATAATTTTTTCGTCAGTGCGTAGCGAAGGGCGGCGATTTGTTCATCGGCGAACGCAAAACCCTCGCGTTTTTGGGCCCAGGCGATGGCATTATCGCAATGGATAGGGGGCAAAGCCGATTGTGTACCGTGGAGGCGGTGGACGTGTTTGACCAGAGCCATTTCGAAACTACTCATCAGGCTTGTTTGGAGCAAATCATCGGCAATGACATTAATTTTTTGGAATCGAATCAGCGCATTGAGGCGATCGGCGATGGAATCCGGTCTAATTTCGAGTAATTGTTGAGCCGTGGCGAGGAACTCTTCCCGTGGGCAAGCCGTATGGCCTGAAAGTTCGAGGTTAGAAAATGTAAATAAAATGCCCGCATCGATCCTCGCCATATGATTGCTCGGAATACCCATATTTTGTGCAATTTTATCGGCTGTTTTAAACCCGATTCCGTCGATTTCCCGGGCGACGCGGTAGGGATCGGATTGGAGTATTTGCTTAGCTTCCTGGCCATAAACCTTATATAAACGTAGGCATAGGGCATTTGAAATATTATAACCTTGCAAAAAAATGAGCATGTCCCGCAGGGCATACTGCTCATCCCAGGCGGCTTTAATACTTCGAGCGCGCTCGGCACCAATCCCGGGAACTTCGCGCAAACGTGCGGATTCGGTGGAAATAATATCGAAGGTATCGATGCCAAAATAGTCGACAATTTTATTGGCATACACCTTCCCAATACCATGAATAAGTCCGCTGCCGAGATATCGGCGGATACCGTGGACATCCGTTGGTAAAGTCGATGAAAAGGATTCGACGTTGAATTGACGACCAAATTTCGGATGTTGCGTCCAATTCCCGGTAAGAAGGAGCGTTTCACCACAATTGACGCCGGGAACCTTACCGATGGCCGTAAAGATATGGGATATATCCCCCTCCTCACGCATCTCCATGATGGAGAAGAATGTCTCTTCGTTGCGAAAAACGATCCGTTCCAAAATACCTTTTACATTTTCAGCCAAAGCTCTTCCGTTTCTTTATATGAATAAGTTTTTAAGAAACTTTTGGAAACCATAAAATGAAGGGATTGTTCTTTATTTTTTACTTTATTGGGTCATACCTCTTTATTTTGGGAAAATTTTACGGACGAACACCGACGTGGGTATTATTAGTGTTGGTGTCGGGTGGAAAATTTTAACGTGCCGTTGCTCCCACCCTCTATCCTCCAGTCTGGGAAGATTTTTTAATGCTGTCAAATTTTTCTTCAAAAAAAAGAAAATAAAAGAATTTACAGGAAAAATCATCGAAAATTTTATTTAGACTTTGACAACGATGGTCTGGAAAGATACGTCTATTTCCATGGACGAAATCGATAAACTTATTGAGGGCATCGATACGATTGTGGGGAAGGAATCCCTTATCGAAAGAATTTCTCAAAAGAAAATACTGAAGGTCAAGTTAGGCGTTGATCCGACGCGTCCCGATTTAACCTTTGGTCATATGGTTGTTTTCAATAAACTGCGCCAATTCCAGGATTTTGGTCACGAAGCCATTTTACTGATCGGCGATCACACTGCTACCGTTGGCGATCCCTCCGGCCGTTCCTCAACGCGTCCGGTATTGACGCCGCAGGAGGTCGAACAAAATGCTAAAACTTACCTCGAACAAGCTTTTAGGATTATTAATCCGGAAAAGACGACGATTCGCCGCAATAGCGAATGGTTTAGCCGGATGACATTCAACGATATGCTCATTATTGCGCGTAAAATGACGGTGGCGCGGATGCTTGAGCGGGATGATTTTGCGAAACGTTATCGCGAAAACGAACCCATTTCCATCGTGGAATTTTTATATCCGCTGATGCAGGGTTACGATTCCGTAGCCTTGGAAGCGGATGTGGAACTCGGCGGTACCGATCAATTTTTCAATTTATTAGTCGGTCGCGCGCTCCAAAAGGATTACGGGCAACCGGAACAAATCGTCATTACGATGCCGCTCCTTATCGGTCTCGATGGCAAGCGAAAGATGTCAAAAAGTTACGATAATTACATTTCTTTCAATCACTCTTCAAAGGATATGTTTGGGCGAATTATGTCCATTCCGGACGAGGTAATGGGAACCTATTTCAAATTGCTATTGGAATATTCCGATGGGGAAATTGAAATGCTAAAGGATCAACATCCCATGGAGACGAAGAAATTTTTGGCCCAATCGTTGGTGGCGCGATTTTTTGGTTCAGCAGTTAGTGAAAAGGAGCTAGCTGATTTTAAAGCGGTATTTTCACACCATGAAATTCCTGAAAATATGCCGGAATTTTCGTTGGAGGTAATGGCGAAAGATCTCGTTACCTTAGCCGATGCGATGGCATATTCGCAGTTTTTTGAAAGTAATAGGGAGATTCGCCGACTAATCGAGCAAGGTGCCGTTAAAGTCAATGGAAAATGTGAAAAAGATTTTAAATTTTTACTGCGAGCCGATTGCTGTCCCTACATTATTCAATCCGGAAAGCGCACCTTTTTCAAGGTATTCCCCTGAGCGATGAAATGAGTAAAAAAACGATGGGAAACAAATGTAAAACTAAGGGACGTCCATGTCGTATTTTTTCCCTAGGGAGCTAATAGCTATTGCATGCCATTTTTACATCGCCGGAATAGAAACGGCGAAACGGATCCATTGGCTTTCCCCTACCTGTTGAGCCCTATCCGGCCCTATTCTTCGGCCATCATCGCAAAAGTAAATGTAAAACGTAGAGTAGCTTTTATTTTTTATTTACAACGAAATCATTTTTTCGTACTATTGGGACTGGGAAAGGATTTTTTTCAGAAAATTTTAGATATTATGAAAGCATACACATTACTATTGGCGGAAGTTTGTGGTGGATTTTTTTCAATTAATATTGGGGGCAGTGAAGTGACTTCTTGGCCGAGCGCATCGGAAAAGCAATTGCGGATAGATAACACGTTTATTTTTGCGCATATTGAGGGATCCTGTGGGTTAAAGCCGGATGAGTTTCTACAACTACCGTTCGTTTTTCAGCGGCGAATTACAAGTTTGAGCGAATCATGTAATCTGCGCATGCTGAAGAAGATTAAGGGAATTTTACAAGAATTCCTAGGGATGATGCCTCCCTATAGGCATTACGCTGTGGAGCGGATATTTTTTGATGCGATTAGTTTTATCATTCGGCATTCTGACATTCGGTATAATGGGAATATTTGTAGGCTTTTGGATACCATTGGGGATGAATTTCGGGATGTGGAGGAATTTATTGTTCCGCGGGCGCGTTATCCATTTTTTTCCGGTGTAATGCCTTGGCATGACGGCCCTTTGGGCGAGTGTATTGATAGGGAGGATTGCGACGGCTTAAAGGAGGTATTGGGTCGCTGTCTCGCATCCGATTTCATTCACAATGTTTCCTCCGGTGATACCGTTGGATTATTTGAAATTTATCGGCAAGCTGCCCAAACTAAAGGGGTATGGGATGACGAAATCGATCAAATGTTCCGGGAACTTGGGGAAAAATACTCCCTGGAACAATACGATTCCCCTTTAGGTCAAGATTGGGAGTTTAGATTGTACTAATTCCAAATCCCGGGGAGCGGTAATTTTCAGATTCAAGTTTTTATTTTCGAGAATTTTAATGGTCCCAGAAAATAGGGATGAATCATCCGTCGGATGGCCTACGGTTTTATAGTCTTCAAAAATTGTCGGGAAATAGAATGCCTGGGGGGTTTCAAGGGCCCAGAGCTTTTCGCGTTCGAGATAGTGGCGCTGGTTCTTTGTGCTATCCCCCGGCGCATCCGTTGCCATGATGGTATCGGTTACCCGATGGGCGAGTACGACTCCCCGTTCCAGGGAAAGTGAGGCGTTGAGTGCGTGAATATTATCTGGAGTAATCAGGGGCCGTGCTCCATCGTGAATGAAAACAAAGGCTTCCATCGAAAATTGTTTGTAGATGACCTGGAGCGCATGATATACCGAAAATACGCGCTCTTCTCCACCGGGAACCCATGTGATTGGCGACAGTACTGCTGCCGGATAGTAATTTTGAAAAAATTTTTCCAATGCCTGTTTTTGGAGATCGTCCCGATAGACGAAAAAGTAACGGTCAAAAATATTTGTCCTACGAAAGGTTTCGAAGGCATAAAGGGCAACCGGTTTGCCGTGGATTAGGCTAAGACATTTATCTCCAGTGCCAAAGCGCTGCGATTGACCCGCAATCAAAATAATGGCATAGCGCCGCATCATTGGAACTTTATTGTCCATTCCTATGCCGTAAAATGGCGGCGATGAAATCGGCAAATAATGGATGTACCCGTTGGGGCTTCGATTGAAACTCCGGGTGAAATTGCACGCCGACAAACCAGGGATGATCCCTTAATTCCAGGATTTCAATCAGATCAAAATCGGGATTTTGGCCTGAAAAAATCATACCATGAGTTGTAAATTCTTCGCGATAATCATTATTAAACTCGTAGCGATGGCGATGGCGTTCGTTGACGTAGGCGCTTCGGTAAGCTTCGTAGGCTCTCGTTCCGGGGACGAGTTTGCAGGGGTAGCTGCCCAGGCGCATCGTTCCGCCTTTTTTCTGGATATTCCTTTGGTTTAGCATCATATGGACGACCGGATGGGACGTTTCCGGTACCATTTCTGTGCTATTGGCGTCGGCATAGCCCAGGACGTGGCGTGCAAATTCGATCGCCGCAATCTGCATTCCTAGACAAAGTCCAAAATAGGGAATGCGGTGTTCCCGAGCAAATTCAGCCGCCAAAATTTTTCCCTCGATGCCGCGGTTACCGAATCCGCCGGGAATTAAAATGCCATCAATATTTTTTAAACATTCGTCCACATCCTCCATCTGCTCCAATTCTTCGGCGTCGATGACATCGATGTTGACTTTACAATCGTTTTGAATGCCACTGTGGGCGATGGCCTCGTACACCGATTTATAGGCATCTTTGACGTCCAGATATTTGGCGACGAGACCGATTGTACACTCGTTTTTCGGAAATTTTATTTTCTCAACGATATCCTCCCAGGGCTGAATAGAACAGGATTGCGCCTGAATATGGAGTTTTTCGCAGACGATATCGTCGAGTTTTTCAAAGTGGAGCAACAGCGGCAATTCGTAGATCGAAACCTTTAAATCGAGTTCTTCGATGACTGATTTTACGGGAACGTTACAAAAAAGACTAATCTTTTGGCGCATATCATCGGAAATCGGAATTTCCGTACGGCAGATGATAACGTCGGGTTGAATACCGATTTCGCGCAATTTGGCGACACTCTGCTGTGTCGGTTTAGTTTTCAATTCGCCGGCGGCTTTGAGGAAAGGAATCAGTGTGACGTGGACAAATAGCACATTTTCGTGATCCCGTTCCAGTGCGATTTGGCGTAGGGCTTCGAGGAAGGGAAGGCCTTCGATATCGCCCGTCGTTCCGCCGATCTCGGTAATGACCACATCCGCATCCTCGCCGGCGGCGTAAATGTGTTCCTTAATTTCGTTGGTGACATGGGGAATGACTTGAACCGTTTTGCCCAAATAATCGCCATTGCGTTCTTTTTGGAGAACCGATGCGTAAATTTGTCCGGAGGTGAAGGTATTTTTTTGGGAAAGGACCGACGAAGTAAAGCGTTCGTAGTGGCCGAGATCGAGATCGGTTTCGGTGCCATCGTTGAGGACGTAGACTTCGCCGTGCTGGGAAGGATTCATGGTTCCCGGATCGATATTGAGATAGGGATCAAATTTCTGCATACAGACTTTCAAATTACGGCACTCCAAAAGCGCACCCAAAGAACCCGCCGTGAGACCTTTCCCCAATGAGGAAACCACGCCTCCCGTGATGAAAATGTACTTCATTGGACTCAATGAAATAAGCGAACTTTTTTCAAGTACAAGGTAAAAGTAGCCCATATTAAAAAATAAATTAAAGATTTTACATTTAAAATAATTCAATATAATCATTAAAAAATTTAACAAGGACTAGCATATGTCA
>JAITAG010000003.1 GCA_031284265.1 Puniceicoccales bacterium
TTGCAATTCCTTACAAACAAAATATAAGAATATTTACATATTGCAAGCTTTATGGCCTCCCTGTCCCTCATAAGCCCTTTTCACCAGTAGGTCTTTTACATTCCACGGGAAAAGAACCCAAATCCCTTTGAAATTTGACCTCAGACGGCCTCCTCATTGGAGCCGAAGCTCCCGCTTGGACAACACCGCACCCCTTGCAAAGGCACATCCGCTTCCGGCGCATCCTGTCTCTCAACCTTTCCAAACCCGGGAACGCTATCACTTCTACTTATCCTATCCATATCCACTTCCCTTTATTTAAAATTATGCTTTAGCCCATTGCTAATCAACTAATCTCCACACATTCTCTATGTCGTAGGGCTCAAAAATGCCCACCGCTTCCCTTATCATATCCTCCCGGCGACCGTTCCTCTTTTTATGTATATAGAACCAATCGGGCACCTTACGAACAACTTCCAATCGAAAGATTCTCTCAACATCGTTCTCAGAACCCTGTTTCTGGAGGTTTCCATCATCGTAAGTACGCTTTACAACGAGATTAGTCCACAGAGGCTCCCCACTATCGAAATGATATCTCACAATTTTTTCAACGGCAGGAAAATGTTTTATCTTTTCCTAAACGGAACAAAGCATCACTACCACCGTGATTTGCCAATTGCGGTGTTCCATAGCTACCACACCCCGGGGCACTTTCAAGCAACAAACTTTGTTGAACTGACTTAAATATTTTCTTTATAAATCCAACAGTGTTTTGCTTTTTGGTATTTTAACATCTTTCCACTTGCCATTGTATTATTTTTTTATTATTTTAGAAAGAAATGAAAATAATTAGAACAATTAAAGGAAGGGAAATGATATGGGAGATCCATTAGGGGGAACAGGAGGTAGTAGTTCGGTGCCGTTACCAGCTGGCGCCGATAAACCAGCGGCAGCGCCAGCAGGGCCGCAAATACGACAGGGAGATGCCGATACCATCCGTGAAGCATCCCAAAAGCTTTCCAAGGACAGAATAGAAGAATTGGAAGGAAAATTGGGAAGTAAAGCTGCAACACAGATGAAGAAAGATAAGCCCAACATTCTCAAGGATATATTGGTAGGAAAGAAGGGGCGTCAACAAAATGCGCAAAAGCTTGCCGCCAAAACGGGGACATATGCAGGAGATGTAGCAAAGGCTATCACGCCGGGAAGCACTTCTGAAAGTGCTATTGGGACTTTTAGGGGTGAGATTCAACCAAAATCCGGTTATCTTAATGCGTTAGAAAACGCTGCGATCTACTCGAGGAGGACACTACAAACGAATCCTCGGGATCGGATCCAAGTCATTTACGAAGTCATTTACGATAAGGCGTACAAAGCGGGAGGGTCAGGCGCACAAGTCGGCCGATGAGATTTCCGGTGCTTTGCAGCGAGCAGTACCGGAAGGTGTAGTGAACAGTACACATAATTTAGGGACTATCGGCGGGGATATACCCGTAGGCATGCAAGCTGCCGATTTCGGCGATGCGCAAGCCAAGTTAGAAAACTTTGCCGATGCGATTTTCAGTGATCCCAGTTGCTTGAGATTATATTCTGACGATGAGCAAAAAGCCGTTAAGGATCTCGTCATTGAAAGGGCGCTTAAATACTTACAGGAGGCCGGCGTCAGTCCTGATGATGCGATAAAGCTCATTCGGGACAATCTTATTAAAATTCACCACCAGCAGACTGTAGATCATTAAGTAGTTTCCGGAAGTGACCACGGTGTACGAAAATGGTTGCAGCGCAATTTGATGCGCCAGCTATGGGGTACGACTAAAAGGCAAGCGATAAAGCAGCGACGGATGCTGACGGTATTCGACGGTATTCCGCTGTGGTGGCGGCAACCGCGATCGGACGAAGCGCCCAAAAATGATGCATGTTGCGTGTCAATTTTCGGATCGGGTGTTTGTGACTGCCGATAATCCAGGTCCAGGAGGCGTTGCCTCCTGGCGGGGATCCACGAACCTTTTCTGATCCAGGAGAATTATCTCCAACGCACTCCCCAAGGCCGCACATTGTCCTCCAAGGCCTGGCAATTACTCGGAATCGATTTTACAAAAATAACGTAAACTTAACGTTAGTCGACCTGAGCTATTCCCGGAAAGGCTAATTTTATAGAATCCACAACCACCCTTCGAAAACCACGAGATTTCTGAGAATTGGGATTTGTTCTATCATATTTTCCGTAACATTTAATCGCGCTATCCAGATACGCCCAATAGGGGGTTTCTTGCCTATTGGGATTTCTCTTTTTTGTGGGAGAATCAACATATTCGCCATGGGCTTCGCTAAGAATACGAGCCGCTTCGTTAAATTTCCCCGACCTAATTGTTGGTTTAATTTTATGATAGATTTTTTTCATATCCTCTTTATTGCTTACAGCAATATGCTTATTATTAATTAGTACTCCAAAAGAAATACAAGGAAGAAATAAACAAACACTAAAAACACTCTTTACATTCATGATGGAAATACACTAGTATTAATTATTCAAGAATATCAACATTTTTAAAGCCATATCCAATAATAAACACAATTTTTACAATTTGCTGATTAGGAGCAAAAGGAGGTCCTGCTAAGCTCGGAATCGGTATATTGGTAAGTGAAGGAGATATGACTGAATTCAAAAGAAAATGATTACTCCTCGAACCTTGAAGGCCGTAAGCAGGAACAGCAGCAGCACCAGCAGCGGCAGTGGGGGAAAGATACATTCCTTTCATTGGAGGATCGTAAGTCAAGGGCATACATGTTATTATGGGAGCATTTAGAAGCAATCCACACAGATAATCCCTAATGGAAGCCGGAACCCATGATCGACATACTCTGCACATGGGCTCTCTATTTTTCAAATGAACAATAAAGGCTACAATATTTTGAGTGTTTGGAATGTGAGTCATCAAATTTGCCTGATTGTTAAACGGGATAGCGGCAGCAGTTTGCAAAAAATCATAAAAAGCACCTTCTGAGTGAGCTCTATTACCTTTCCTGTTCGCCACAGTACGCCAATTTCCTGAGAAATGCAGATCAATAAGTACACCGCCTGGAACTGGAAAGTTTTGTCCAAATATGTGGAAAAAATGATCCGGCAAAAAAATATTCGCATTAAATGGGGCAGATAAAACTGAGCCATTTTCCCCGGAACGAAAAACATCTCCAAAGAAAAACGTACGATAGTCATATTGTGGTGGTACTGGCGGTGCTCCTCCTACTGGCACTTGACTTCTCGATATGATCGTAATGGCTGCCAAGGTAATATGCCGTAAGTTATCTGAATCCCAGTCTGAAGTCAAAATTGAACGAGGACTACGTCTAGCTTGAACCGGAATGGGCAAATATAGTACGCGGGATAAATCATTAATATCCGTTGAGTAAAACTCTCGAAGCCTGTTGATTAATGCATTTACTTGTGGACCAGGAGCAACCCCAGTGGTATCAAAGTTGCCTAGGGAAGCGTTATGGCAATAGCTTATGAATTTGTCGATAGCTACGGTATCGGAATGGACGTCAATTTGAGCGGGGACAGCTCCCAAAGGACCTGCATTTATTCCCGCTACAGCTATTGCTGCTGCTCCCACTCCCACTAATGCTGGATCGAATAAATTTGCCTGGGCAAATAGAACACCAACAATAGCGGCAATAGGCACATTCAAGGCTGCTTCCATTCGTACATTAGGCCCTAAACCAGGAGCAGCAGGAGCAGCCGAAAATGCATATAAATTGTAATAAACAAAGAATAAAAACGAAAGAATTTTCTTGACAGACAGCATACGTCCACATCGTGGATTATTATCACTGGTAAGTCAAAATAAAAATAAAAATATTTTTTCGTCCCATTCGGTTTTATTAAAATTTATTGTTTACCTTTCGGGGATTGTTTTTTAGAACATGAATTCCGGCTTGCATTGTCAATTTTTTGCTAGAAAATGAGGCAAGTGAGAATTTATATCCATACGCACGGTTGCCGGCTGAATGCCGCCGAATCGCGAAGATGAAGATGAGGACGGCGAGAACTAAATCACAATAAAAAGTAAAAAGTATTAATTAAATAAAAAAAACGAAGCGCATCTTTCGAAATGGTTTTTTGTTTATAATTTTACAAAAATAGTGGGATGCTATGCTAAAATATCTTTAAAAATTATTTTTCATTCAAAAGTCCTTGCGTCATCAGAAATAATCCCAGATTGTAAAGATTGATGGAGGAAAATCATGAATAAAAGTAATCTTAATAAAAAAATAATCAATAATCTCATACTCGGAGGTTCATTGT
>JAITAG010000035.1 GCA_031284265.1 Puniceicoccales bacterium
TGTGTCGTCAATGGCATTGGCGAAATGGGTGACGCCGATTTCGGCTATGTGGGCGCCGGTCCGGGAAAGGTCAATTTATATCGCCGGAACCAATGCGCCAAAACAAATATTCCCGAAGCAAATGCCGTCGAAGCATTGCTCAAACTCATTGAAAGCTGCAAAATAAAGAATTAGGGAATTGCTATCCGATTTACGGCTGACTTGGAGGTGTTGGGTTTTCAATACCCTTTGCGTGATCTCCAATACTGCGTACGCAATTTTTTAGTTCTTCTGTCCACAGTGGACCGCTAAATATCCCGACAACATCGTAACCTCCTTGAGCACCTTTTATAACGACCAAGCTTCCGCTAAATCCTCCCCCTGCCATAGGGTAAGCATATTGTAGATCGTTTCCAGAATCATACTGCTTACATGCACATCCTTGCAACGCATATCCGCCATCGATTCCTCGTAACTGAATTGCTTTCTTGACATTCCAACCTAACTCCATGAATAAAGCTTGTCTTTCTTTAAGCTTATTGTTCTTTACAGCATATTCTAAGAACCCGACACTACCTAATGCCCCTGGAACCCCC
Organism: Puniceicoccales bacterium; assembly: GCA_031284265.1. GTDB lineage: Bacteria > Verrucomicrobiota > Verrucomicrobiia > Opitutales > LL51 > LL51. Next base: position 576 of record JAITAG010000035.1, read on the forward strand.
GTAAGACCGTAACCTATGACAGTGGATGGTTGAGGTGTGTTTATGTGATTGCCTATTTTAGTGTCTATCACATTCAATGAGTTCATGACATTTAATTTCCCCAATGGAAATCCTGAAACAATTTGTCCGTTTAATTTTACCGGTTTCTCCAATATCATCACACCAAAATCTTTGGCATTGAGATTATACACACTCCTAACCGCAATGGCTCTTTCGTTACTCAAAGTTTCCAGATGGTCAGGCACCGTATTAATCAGAGGTTTAGGCTCTTGCGAGTGTTCACATTCCGGTGTTACGCTGAGGTAAGTTTTTCCCCCGACATCAAACTCTCCAGAAATTCCAAATTCCGCATTTTCCGAATATTTCACTCCCAAAAGCTGAAGAATATCTTTCCCATTGGGATCCCCATTTGAAAATGAGCAGTGTTTACATGTTATAACAACTCTCCCTGCTAATTCAGGAATTCCAATATCAACCAAAGTCCCCGTCCCAATGTAAGGCAGTGAAAGTTCATTTTGGACTTCAAGTACATTAATGCGAACAACATTCCGCGCTAAAGATATAAAATCTGCATGCCAGACACGATAAACATCCACAGCAGTGTAAACATTACCCACCGTAATATCGGCAGATCTAAGTTTACACAAAGCCTCCGCTAATTCTTGCGCAGAATGTGCAATGGCATTGAACGGAACTCCAACCAATAACCCTAACCTAACTATTTTTTGTATATTTGTATTCACGCAATTTTTTATTTTAATTTTATTAAATTTACTGTAAGTTAATTTTATGTAAAATTTACAGATATATATTTGAAGCATTTTCGAATGGCATTGGCGAAATGGGCGACGCCAATTTCGGCTACGTAGGTGCCGGTCCGGGAAAGGTCAACTTATACCGCCGGGACCAATGCGTCAAAACAAACATTCCCGAAGCAAATGCCGTCGAAGAATTACTCAAACTCATTGAAAGTTATAAAAAAAATTAAGCTGTCTTTTTATTTGACAGCTATTTCAAGAAAAAAGATGATTTGCCAATGCGGTTTCAGCTTTCGCCGGAGGAAATTCAATCCATTGTAAATTCAAAGCATGTGTGTGGAAATTTTGAAGGAAATATTACAAAAATTTCTTCACTCCAAGAGGCGCAGCTCGGTTCGCTTTCCTTTCTCGCCAACCGGAAATATTCCCGCGATGCCGCCACTTCTAAGGCCTCGCTCCTACTTCTACCGGAAGGTTTCGATTGCACTCCGGGAATCAATCAGGCTATCTTTTTCTGTGAAAATCCTTCCATTGCGCTGGCTAAAATTTGCCAATACATCGAAAAATTTAATGCCCATCCAACGCCTCCAGAAATTCATCCATCGGCCACCATTCATCCATCGGCTACGCTGGCGCACCATATTTCCATTGGACCCAACGTCGTCATTGGGGAACATGTTTCGATCGGCGAAAATACGGTAATCGGTGCCGGAACTTTTATCGGGAAGTATACATCGATCGGATGTGATGTAAAAATTTTTCCCAACGTATCGCTAATGTCCTTCTCCGAAATTGGACGGCACGTCATTTTGCATTCCGGGGTGGTTATCGGTTCGGACGGTTTTGGTTTTGAAAAGATCGATGGGCGTCTCGAAAAAATTCCACAAATTGGCAATGTGGTGCTCGAAGATTTCGTCGATATCGGTGCCAATACGACCATCGATCGCGCCCGTTTTGCCTCGACGATTATCGGTCGGGGAACGAAAATTGACAATCTCGTTCAAATCGGTCACAATGTCAAAATTGGTAAAAATTGTATCATTGTTGCCCAGGTCGGTATCGCGGGAAGTGTGACCATTGGCGACGACGTTACGATTGGTGGGCAGGTGGGCATTGCCGGACACCTACACATCGCCGACGGTACCCAAATCGGCGCCCAATCGGGCGTAACCAAAGATACGGAACCCCATTCCATACTATTGGGATCGCCGGCGACTTCCTTCAAAGAGGCCGTTCGGCAATTCGCCAGCCTGGCGAAACTTCCCGATTTTTTAAAAAAGTTTAGCAAAATACTCCCCGACGATTGCTAAAAATCGCGGAGGAGTATGGGAAACGAAATCAAAATGATGCTTTTCTAAGCTCTAAATGTTACATCGACAATTTGTCAATGTTTCGTTTGCGATGCATTTAAATTTACCATTGCCATTACAGTGATCTCGCATAAAATTTTTATATCATTCGCAAACAACTGGCTATTGAAAACGAGTCACTGCATGTCTCAAAAACATCATAAAAGCTGTCACATATCCCCAAAGCATCGTAACTCCCCTTTTCGCCCTTCTCACAACTGAGACTGCCACTGAACTCCCAGCCGACAATTGTTCCTCAATTTGCACTTGCCGTTGCGCTGCAGCCAATACGAAACCTTTCATGGCAGGCGTAAATCGTGGGCCACTGTGTATTCCCAAAACATCGTAACTTTCATTTTGGCCTTTCAGAACAATAAGGCTGCCACTGAATCCAGAACCAACTTGGGAAGACCCATCAAAGGGAATCATTGCTTTTGCTGAGGATTGTTTTTCAGAAAAATCATTCCAGATAGATTCACGTTGTTCTCTCAATGTTTTTCGGGCATTTTCCAGTTGTCTTCTGGCATCTTTCAGGCTCTCTGAGGCATTTTTGATCAACCACGATCGCATAGGATCGTCTTCTGGCAATTCTTTTGCGTGTTCTAAACGAAATTTTGCCCCATTAAAACTAATTGCTGCCATATCTAAGGAATAATTTGAATGGCTACAGGCGATTCTTGTTTGACTTTTACATTCTATTGCTGCCATATTGGCCATAAATTTTGCACAAGAGCATCCCCTTATATTTTCACGAGGATTAGCATTAAGACCAGCAATTATGCCATCCAATCCATTCAAAATAATTGCTTTTTTTATGTCCACTCCAAGCACACCTTCTTCTATTGCTCGCGGTAAGTATGCATATGACGGCTGCTCTTCGAGGACTCCCGTGGTTCCATAGCCATCGATGAGCGGTTTTTTATTTTTCGGTAAGTTCACATGGTGAGGATAAGCATTGCCTAATTCAAGGGAACCCCCTATCGGATTCATTCGACGCAGTGGAAATCCGGAGACAATTTTTCCAGCAAGCACTGCAGGTTTGCCCAATAAGATCACACATATATCAAACCTGTTCCTTGAGTTGGTACCATCGTGACGAAGATATATGTCGCTAACGGGAATTCTTTTTGTGAATTGCCCCTGTTGTGGCTCCGCTTCCACGCTGAGGGAAACAAAGTCATCATCTTTAATATGAAAAAGTCCCTCCCATGAATGATCTCCACATTTAAACGTTTTTAAATGCACTATTTTTTCTGGATCCATAAATTCAACAAATCTATTTCCAGCAAACGCTTGAGTAAGGCTAAGAGTTTCCAGTTCTGGCAATGCTCCATGAGCGCAGCTAAGGACAACCCTTCCTTCCAATCCTGGAATGCCCGTATCGATTAAAGTGCCTGTACACATACAAGAGGGACGGAGACCACATTTATGAATGCGAACGACATTTTCCGTTAGCGATCTCAGATCATCACTCCAGGCATAGTCGATGTCTTCCTGTTTGTAAAGCTTTCCAGGCATAATGCCTTTTGGTATTAAAAATTTTCTCGCGGCTATTTTTTCTTCGGCATTTCCCAATTTCCATTTTTCAAGATTGTCGGCTATTGCTGCCGCCTCTGCCTTCAAAGCTCGTTCTTCCGCCGTTTCCGCCGCTTCCGTCGCCATAACAAGATTACAACCCATA
>JAITAG010000022.1 GCA_031284265.1 Puniceicoccales bacterium
TTTATCGCTAACCACTTCTCCCTTATGATAAAAGTTTTCTATGGTCTGCCTTCGTTCTGAGAAATCTGCAATACTTCGATTACATATACAGATATCCCCTTCATTTACTACTAAGAAGATTTTTTTTCGTTGCTGAACCAAATCCAGTACTGTATTTCCGTCCCTATTTCGGATATTGACATCCACACCGAGTTCGATGAGCTCTTCAAGCAGCTTTAGGCTTGGATAGTCCACAAATTGGCAATACCACACTTCGGATACGTTTTGACGCGTCGTCGTATACCTCGGTTCGGATACAGCCAGATGCAATGCTGTATTTCCGTGGTTATTCTGTGCATTCGGAAGTGCGCCATGCTCCATGAGCAATTTCATGATCGGGATGTAGCGAGCTGACTTTATTACGGTATATAGGTTATCTCTTTTAAAATAGGAACGCAATCTTGGGGATAAATAGCGAGGCATATGCTCGATTCTGGATAGATATCTTCTTTGATGATCGCCTTCAAGATTTTCAAAATTATTAATGGTATCAACCATGAACATGAATGGCGTATTGCCTTTTTTATCTTTCAAATTAGGATCTGCGCCTCCATCTAGTAATAATTTGACCATTTTTAGGGAAGAGTGAACTGCTGCTACATGTAGCGCAGAACGTCCTTTATCATCTCCTAGGTTAGGATTGGCTCCTCGATTCAGCAGTAATCGCGCCATACCCATGGATACAAATACCGATATATATAATGGTGTTGTGTTTCTCCAGAGGGTGGAATTGACATCGATGCCTTTGTTAAGTAAACGTTTAACGAGTGGTTTATTTCCAAAGTCTACAGCCAAACGTAACTTTCCATCTCTAGACGGCTCTTTAGAATCAAGCTCAAACTGTTCTTTCAATTTAAAAGGCAATTTGCCGCACTCTTCACAAAACGCTCTATCTTTATGCGTTAAACCCAAATCATTCAACAAAAAACCATCGGTTACCGCATTATTCGTAGCCTGAGGCTTCGCATTTAGCAAACAGCTTCCAAAGAAAAAACTTCCCAACACTATATTCTTTATCTTATCCATTTTTTTGGTAGGTTGAGATTTCTTTAAATATTGCAAACATATCTGTGGGAAAATTTTCCATTTTTTACGACGTTTTAATTTCCGCAATCCTCGGCCTCGACTTCATTTTCATCTTCGACTTTGCTTTTTTCAGCTTTTTCTTCGTCCTCATTTTGAGTTCCATCTTCAGCTTCACGTTGCAGAGAGTCGATGAATTCATCCTCACTATTTTCTTGATAGGAACCCGCTTCGGCGCCGTGCTCTCGGAGGAGTACGATGGATTCTAGGTCATACTCATTTCCTATCAATTTTTTGCGTCGAGCGAACAAATCTAAAGGTGTCTTTCCATCGTTATTCTCAATATTGACATCGGCTCCAAGCTCAATGAGTTTTCCAAATAATTCCAAATTTAAATGCTTGTACATGCGTAGTACTTTATCCAAATTTTCTCTGCTGAGGTGCTGAAGCCTGGGCATAACGGCCCAATGCAATGGTGTGTTTCCGTTATTGTCCCTTATATTAATATCTGCGCTTCTTTTTGCGAGTAATTCTAGTATTTTAAACTGATAATTTATATCCCGGCGTGTTCTTTCGGCATATTCGACACATCCACTACCAGGCCCCTCGATATCAAGGGAATCAAAGTAAGAAAAATAATCTCCGGTTCTGGTGATAATCTCTATTACTAATTGCACTAACGGTACCCGACCGTCATCGTTTTTAGCATTGGGATCAAGACCCTGATCCAATAGCAATTTTACTGTTGCTAAGGACCTATCGGAAGCGAAGTTGTTTTCTATTGCTTCATGCAATAGGGTATTACCGTTATCGTATTTTTGAAAGAGATCGGCGCCGTTTTCTATTAGTAATTCTACGGCATTCGTTTTCTCCCAGCGTACCGCCCTCTTCACTGGCGAAGTAAGATATCCATAGCAATCGGATCTTATTTGATTGGGATCGGCGCCGTTTTCTATTAGTAATTTTATTATTTCCACATTCCCCATACTGGCAGCTTTTTCTAGTAGGGTAGTGCTGTCGCTGTCCTTTCTTATTAGAGTGGGATCGTCGTTGCCACCGAGGATGACTTCATTGACATTCCCAACTCCTTCATCGAATAAGTCCCGTAGGACTGATATTTTTCCATACTGCACGGCCCAGTATAATTTACTATCGGGGATAACGAACCATTTACTGTTTGGTTCATTTCGAATCTTTTCTATGAGGTCGGCTTTATCCCCCGCGGGTTGGCCCAAATCATTGAACCAAAAGCCGAGAGTCACCCCGTCGCTAGCTTGCATTTTTACGCTAAATAAACAATTCCTAAGGAGAAAACCTCCCAGGATAACATTTTTTAATATTTTCTTCCCATCCATATGTCATCGCAACATTTTTTTTTTCAAAAATAAGTCAAGTTCATATTCATATTCAGTAAACCCTTGAGAAATCTACTGGTCCGAACCCGTCTTTTTTATTGCTATTCATCAGCCCACTAAGCGGGCCTGGGTTCCTCCTATTATTTTCTTCCCTTCTCCGTTCCTTTATTCCATCACCTTCAGTGAATCCACATGTTTCATCGAACAGTTCTTTAATTTTTTCGTATTGCTCTTTAACTTTCGGGTGAAAACGTGAATTCGATTTTGGCTTTGATAATTTGCCTAAATTAGACTCGACTATATCATAGGGTGCATCATCGGGTGAATGGCCGGTTGTCTCTTCCATCCTTATTTTCTCTTTATTTAGCTCGCTTCGATGGAACCAGTTTTGATCTAGCTGCCCCTTTCGATCTGGCTCGTTGTCGAGGAGTTCCTTTACTGTCTTGTATTCTGGAGACAGAAGTTCATTCTCTGAATGTATGCGTTCTATGTATTTATCGATTGGGAGATTACATAACTCTCGCTCTAATGCTATTTTTTTCGCCTCTTCTCGCGTTGGGCGTTCCTGAGGCTTCCCTTGGAGCTTCTCTTGCCTATGCTGGAGCAAAAGTTTCCGAGCCGTCGGGGGAGGATATACCGCTAAATGCAGAAGTGTGCGACCTACGGGGTCCGCCTTGTGGACTTCCTTGTATCCTGTAACCCTATGTATGTCCGCACCCTTATCGATTAGAGGTTTTACCGAAAGACCGGATCGAGCTAACACGACTTCTTCCAGAAGTGTAAAAAGCCCAACCTGCACATTGGGATCCGCATTTTGGAATTGCACTAAATTTATGCACTCCTTCAATGGCGTTTCCGGTCTTGCGAGCAGTGTTTTTAGTTGTTTCGTAGCTTCTTTGTTATATTGATGAACATCTTGCTTCCTTTTGGGAGGTGTTGATGTTGCCTGAACTTGTGTTATAATACTAGCGAAAACTCCAAACAATGAACCTCCGAGTATGAGATTATTGATTATTTTTTTATTAAGATTACTTTTATTCATGATTTTCCTCCATCAATCTTTACAATCTGGGATTACTTCTGATGACGCAAGGACTTTTGAATGAAAAATAATTTTTAAAGATATTTTAGCATAGCATCCCTCCACATATCCATCTTTTACGTTGCATAACGGAGTGTAAAACTTTCATTAAAATAAGAATAATGAAAAAATCCAAAAAAAAGCTTGATAATGATAAAAATTTAAAAGAGAAAGAGACATATCTAATGAGTAAAATATTTAAAATTTGTTACATTTCTGCTTTCGCATTGATGTCATATAATGCAAAGGCTGTTATTTTGTCAAAAATAAATCCGCCGATAACGTCTTGTAATTTTGCGTTATTTTTATAAGATCAATAAAAATGGAGCTATGAAACTTTCATTAAAATAAGAATAATGAAAAAATCCAAAAAAAGCTTGACAATGATAAAAATTTAAAAGAGAAAGAGACATATCTAATGAGTAAAATATTTAAAATTTGTTACATTTCTGCTTTCGCATTGATGTCATATGATGCAAAGGCTGTTATTTTGTCAAAAATAAATCCGCCGATAACGTCTTTAGTTCAGAAAGGGTTATTTGGGACAGCGGCAAATGCATCTTCGGCTGGCAAGGTATCGATACTTCTGCCTCGGTCGGCAACAACGCAAGCATCACCATCATCACGACCGGCAGCGACGAGAGTACCACCGTCATCACAACCGGCGGCGGGAGCAGCGTCTTCGGTTGTGAGAAGATCGCCAGTATTAGCGGCAGCGGCAAAAACACCTTCGCCATCGGTGACGTCAGCAGCGGCGAGGGTACCATCACCGCCGTCACAACCGGCATCGAGAGCATCTTCGGTAGGGAAGGGATCGTTGGGGTCAGTGGCAGCGGCAAAAACACAAGCGGCAACGGCTACGGCACCGTCAGCCGTTAAAGCGTTAGTAGTATCGAGGGCACCATCGCTATCTGCGGCAGCGGCCTCAAAAACGCCTCCAGTCGGACAGGGATCGTCAGGATCAGCGGGAGTATCGAAGGTGTCATCGCCTCCAGTGATGACAAGTGCATCCGCAACCAAGACATCATTGCCAGTAGTAGCGCCGACAGTATCGTCACCTCCGGTGGTAACGCCGAGAGTAATGCGATCACCCTCGTCACCTTCGATACCGGGATCACCTATTGGATTGCCTAATGTTGGTAATACATGCTTTGCCAATACTGCACTACAGTCGCTTTTTGCAGTTTCAGAATTCAAAAACCGTATACTGCATAGTACTCAAACTCATCCTTTGGTAAAAGGATTAAGGGAAATATTTACAAATCTAAACAGCGGCACCCCGATGGATCGGCATCATATAAGTACAACACTTGGTGAAATATTTAGCACCTTAAACAGGTCAGGTCAATATAAAGTGGGTAGTTCCGCTGATGCTTATTTATTTATCATGGATTGTCTCGGTACATTAAAAGATAAAAAAGAACCTGCACATCAATGCTTTTCGTTTAATTATTTCGACGTTATTTGCGATAAAAACCAAACTTCTTATCGCGTAGAAACGCCTCATACGCCAACATTTTCGTTGAATTTGGCAATTGATAAAGGACCTAACCTTATGGATATGATCCGAGCTTTGGGAGATAATGAATTGTTAACTGGAGCGAATCAATGGGAAAGGAGAGATGGAAGAAAAGTTGATGCAATTAGGTGTACAAAATTTGAAAATCTCCCCCAAGCTCTTTTGTTGAATTTTCATCGAATAATACAAAACCCTGGTGTGGGTCTGACAAAAAATGATAACCCCGTACATCTGCCTTTATTGTTTGATTTTCCAGGAGATACAATGGCTCATCCTGCAGTAGCTAAATATGGATTTACCGCAGGTGGCGTTCATTTGGGTGATGCCCATGGCGGACACTATATTGCATGTGTCAAGGATAAGAAAAACGGCGGTTTCTGGGTATTTGATGATTCTAGTGTGTATCATATGGATGACGGTGAAGCATTAAAATTTTTGAATGGAGCATTTTTTGTAATATACGAGAAACTGTGAAAATTAGATTTTACGAATATTTAATTATTTAAGAATTGTAGAAAAATACAAAACTTGACGGCGGAGGATTTTTTTTAGGAAGTGAAGCAAAATATAAAACATGAATAAAATATTTAGAATTTTTTGTGTTGCAGCTTTTGCATTGATGCCATATAACGCAAAAGCTATCGTTTTAAGGACAAGCGCGACGCCATCGGGAACGACTATATTAGCGGTGCCGGCAGTATTTTCGGCTGCGAAAGGATCACCGGGGTCAGTGGCAGCGACTGGGTCACCGTCAGCTGTTAAAACGTCGGTAGTATCGAGGGTGCCATCGCTATCAACGGCACTGAG
>JAITAG010000043.1 GCA_031284265.1 Puniceicoccales bacterium
CAAATTGCCCGTGATTTTGCGCGGGAACTGGCGTCATTGGGTTTTATTATCGTGAGTGGCATGGCATTGGGCATTGATAGTGCGGTCCACGAAGGTGTGTTATCGGTTGAAGGAAAGACCGTGGCGGTCCTCGGTTCCGGTATCGATGTCATTTATCCCTATGAAAATAAAACGCTCCATGGAAGAATTGCGGAAAATGGCAGTATTCTTTCCGAATTTCCGTTGGGAAAAAAGGCAGATAAAATAACCTTTCCCATTCGCAATCGCGTGATTGCGGGAATGTGTTCGCATGTTATCGTGATTGAAAGCGACTGTAACGGTGGCAGCATGATTACGGCCCACGTCGCCAACGAATATGGGCGACGTGTCATGGCAGTTCCCGGGCGCGCCGATCAGCGAACGAGTCAGGGTTGCCACAAATTGATTCGCAATGGGGCGACCTTGGTGGGTTGCATGGATCATATTTTAGAGGAACTGGCCTATTCGCGCCAGCGACTTTTGGATTTTAGTGAGCGGAATACGAGTGACGTTTTGGTATCTTTGCAGGATCCCGTGGAGCGTAGGATTGCCCATCTTCTAAGGGAAAAAGGTGCCCTTGTTTTGGACGAGCTTTCGATGGAATTAGAGATCCCGATTGACCATCTCATTTCCCGCTTACAGTTACTGGAATTGCGGCACATTGTCCAAAGAAATCGGGAGGGACTCTACGAGTATTGCTGCAATTGAAGCTTGCCAGTGGAGACGATTAATCCTATGAAAGCATGCATGCCAAAGGACTTTCCTCGAACATTAGCCATTTGCTGCCAAATTATTGCGGATAAGAAATGCGCCGATCCCAAAGTTTTTGATGTCCGAGGCATGTCGAGCATAGCGGACTACATCCTATTGGCGACGTGTACCTCCGAAGCCCATCTCAAGGCAATCGGCGACGAACTTTACCGAACGTTTAAGCACTGCTGTGGATCGCTGTGTCGCGTGGATTACCAGCCGTTGAGCGGATGGTTAGTTTTCGATGCTTCCGACGTTATCTTACACGCATTTACGGAGTCGATGCGCCAAAAATATGATTTGGACAAACTATTTACGCCATCCAATCTCTTGGATTTAGAGGGTATTTCCCCCTTGACATGCGTGGAAAAAACGTAGTATCTGTCGTCTATTATGGCTAGAGAGCATATCATTTTGGAATGTACGGAGGCGCGGGCGGAAGGGAAACCGGTGTCGCGTTACATGTCGACCCGTAACAAAAAATTACAGACCGAGCGCGTCGAAAAAATGAAATACAATAAATTTCTCCGCCGCCACACATTGCACCGCGAAATTAAGAAGTAATTATTTCCGCCGTGGAAAATTTAAGGGTGGTAGATGTTTGCAATACCTGTCGCCGTATGGTTATTTCTGAGAATAGTGTTCGCGATTTATTTTGGGTATTAGATCGCAATGGACGGTTCTATCTGGGGGAAGGAGATCTATCGATTTCCTTCGTTTCAAAGAAAAAAATGGGAACCATTCACGGACAATTTCTTGGCGATGATTTGCCGACGGATGTCATATCTTTCCAGGGAGATCCCGATTTGAACTTTGCGGGAGAAATCGTTGTATGTCTCCCCTATGCTCTGGGACAGAGTAAAATTTACGGCACAACCCTTGGAGAAGAGGTGAAACTGTACCTAGTACACGGCTATCTGCATCTCTGTGGCCTGGAGGATAAAAGCGAAGATGAGATACAAAAAATGCGCGAAGGAGAATACTACTGCCTGAATTTTCTAAAAGATCTTCCCCTCCGAGTTTCGCTCAAAGCGCAATAAAAGCTTTTAATCATAGAAGGGCGTGGGCAAGGCCCGCATCCCTCATACCATAAAATGAAAATAAAAATTCACATATTTTCGTATTTTCTGCGCAACATGTTATTAAATACGGCGATTTTTTTGAGTCGGCGGCGTTTGGCGCACGGCTTTTCAAAGTAACGTTTTTCACGGACGTCGCGCAAAATCGATTCGCGCTCGATCTTTTTTTTCAAGCGACGCAGAGCCTTATCGATCGTTTCGCCTTTTCTTAAATTGACATCAACGGGCATAAATCCTCACCTCCAAACTATTTTTGAAACTAAGTAAAAACTGAAAATGTCAACTTAAAAATTGATACATATTTTGAGAGAAGTGAGTACTTTTTTGGCACTGAATGCGGCGGTTGCCGGCGAGATGTTCCAAGAGTTTAAAGATAATTTCAACGTCGTCGCTGCCAATGGCTTGGGCAATATTTTCCGGAGAAAAGGATTGTTTGGGATTATTGCGGAGATGTTGTAGGATTGATTTTTGCAATTGTAGTATGGTATTGGCCGCTTTTTTCCCCGCTTCAACGCCCGGTTGGTGGTAGGCGTTGACGTTGACCATGGAAGCGTAAAAACTGACGGCGCGTTCGTAGAGTGCAATGAGTACACCGAGGTGGTATGGATCAACGTTGCCAAGGGTAAGGGTAATCGATTCTCGGCCATTTTCATACAATGCCTGACGCGTTCCCAAAAGGAATCCTTCCAGGTAGTCGCCCGCCGTAATACCCTCTTCGATGAATGGCGATACGCCCGAACGATCCGATAGCACTTCGATAAAAGTTACAAAAAAATTATTCATTCCATCGCGTAACTGTTGGACGTAGGCGTGCTGATCCGTGGAACCCTTATTGCCGTAGACCGTCAACCCCTGCTCAACCATATTATTCGCACGGTCCAATTTTTTCCCAAGGGATTCCATGATAAGTTGCTGTAGAAATTTCGAAAATAGGTCCAATCGATCCTTATAGGGGAGAATAACCATTGCCTTTTCGCCTTTGCCATTCGTCGCAGCGTACCACGCCGTGGCGAGAATTAGAGCCGGATTTGTTTTTTCGTGGACGCGTGTAAGAGAGTCCATATCGCGCATGCCGCCGAGGAATTTTTTATGATCAATCCCCTGTAGCGCCATCGGTAATAGGCCCACGACGGAAGCGATACTCGTACGGCCACCAACCCAATCCCACATCGGAAAACATTTTAGCCAACCCTCCTTTTTAGCCTGCCGATCCAATTGGCTATCCTCACAGGTAATCGCTACCGCATGGCGGGAAAATGTCAGCTTTGCCCGTTCATAGGCAAAATTTACTTCCGCCATTCCATTGCGCGTTTCAGGCGTTCCCCCTGATTTGGACGTCACAATAACCAACGTCTCGCCGAGCTTCCCCTCCAATTCGGCCAATGCGGAATCGATGCCATCGGGATCCGTATTATCGAGGAAAAATAGGGCCATTTTATTCCGAGGGCCGTGGCTCAATGCCTTACAGGCGAGCTGAGGACCCAGTGCGGAACCGCCGATACCGATGCACAAAACATTTTTAAATTTTCCACTTTGACCGCAAATATCCCCGGAGTGTATCGCATACGCAAAGCGATCCAAAGTGTTCCATACTTCGCTAATTGCCGTTTTCAAATCGCCGGAAGGGGCAATGGCTGGGTTGCGCAGCCAGTAGTGTCCCACCATGCGATTTTCGTCGAAATTGGCAATGGACCCGCTTTCCAATGCCGCCATTTCCCTAAAAATTTTTTCCCGATCAACCTTCGCAAAAACTTCGTCGAATGTGCCAATTTTACTGACATCGATGCCTAACTCCACCGCGTCAAAATAAAAGGAATGATCACAAAAACGCTTCCACATATCCATGGCCAAAGCCTAAATCCTTTTTGCCAATCGTCAACGAAAAGAAGTCCGTCCAGAGGGCTCCACCCTCTGGGCATTTTTGATTGACAGGTGCGTTGCATTTAGATCCCATAGTTGACCATGAATTTGAAATTAAATTCGGCGGGGGAGAAGGTAACTTTTGAGACAGCGAAGGCGATTTTCGAAGGACCTTTTTTGGAGTTGATTTACGAGGCACATGGTATTCATCGGCTACACCACAATCCCGAAAAGATTCAGATGAGCTCGCTACTGAGTATCCAATGGGGTGAATGTTGTGAGGATTGTGCTTATTGTGCGCAGTCGATTCGCCATGGAAGGAAGATGCCCAAGCAAACCATTGCGGACATGGGTATTATCCTTGCTGCAGCGGAGAGAGCGAAGGCGATGGGTAGTTCGCGATTTTGTATGGGGACATCGGGACGCGAACCCACCGACGAATTATTAGCCATAGCTTGCGATGCCGTCATTGCGGTTAAAAAAATCGGATTAGAGGCCTGTTTGACCATGGGTATGTTGCAGGAAGATCAGGTTATAAAATTAAAGGAATGTGGATTGGACTATTACAATCACAATGTGGATACGTCGCCGGATTACTATGAAAAAATTATTACGACGCGGACGCTGGATGAGCGCATTCGCACCATCGAGTTGGTGCGCAAACACGGTATCAAGGTATGTACGGGTGGTATTTTAGGCATGGGAGAAACGAACGATGACCGCATAAAGATGATCCTATTGCTTGCAAATTTTGAAGAACATCCCGAATCGATTTCGATCAATCGACTGATAAAAATTCCGGGAACACCACTTGAAGACGCGGTCGATATAGATCCTTTCGATTTCGTTCGAACCATTGCTTTGGCACGAATTCTAATGCCGAAGTCTACCATTCGCATATCCGCTGGACGGGAGGCGATGAGCGATGAATTACAGGCACTATGTTTTTTAGCTGGGGCGGGTGCATTTTTTATTGGAGAAAAATTGCTGACGGCGGAAAATGCTAAAATTGAAAAAGATTTGGCATTACTCAACCGTTTGGATCTCCAGCCGGTTGGGGGATATTTGTGAATAAAAATTTAAAAATAAAATTCAGGTATCCTATTGCGTTGACAATGTAAAGAATAACACTACTATGATCGCGGAAATGCGAAAAATGTTTGAAGTTGTGGGGCGATTTCCTCGGAGTACGTTGAATGTGCTTTTGGGGGCGATGGCACTTGTTTTTACAATTAACCACATCAATACGGTATGGTTTGGGAATAATTTTTTAGAACACTATTTACCTTTATCCGTGCAGGGATTAAAGGCCGGAGACGTGTGGCAATTGGTGAGTTACATGTTTATGCACGAAGGAATTGGGCATATTTTTTGCAATGCGATTGTTTTATTTTTTATTGGAAAATTAATTGAGGAGCGCTACGGTGGGCGACGTTTACTGGAGTTATTTTTTATTTCCGGAATTGCTGGGGCATTAGTATGGTTTGCCGTGAATTTTAATCGGCCGTTCAGCGTACTTTTGGGAGCATCGGCGGGTTGTTTAGGTGTTTTCAGTTATTTTTGTTTTGCCTGTGAAAATCGCCCGATGGTTTTTTTACTATTCCCCCTTATTCCGGTTCGAGTGAAACCGCGGATACTCCTTGCCATTACCGCTGGGATGGAAGTTTTTTGTTTTTTTACTCAGGAATTAGTCAAAGGTAATGTCGCGAATTCAGCTCATTTAGGCGGCATTTTAGGCGGGCTGGGATGCTATTACTTTTATCGTTACTGTTATCAGTATGTGAGCATGATCAAGGAAAAATTAATGAAGCGCAGGCGTATCGTGGATGCGATGGCCGACGACAGTTACAAGTTGTATATTAAGAGTTATTCGGCACAGCGCAGTGAGATCGATCGCATTTTGGATAAGATTAATGAAAGTGGATTTAAGTCTCTAACAAAAGCGGAAAAAAATACGCTCAATTCGGCCAAACATCTCATGCATCGTTGAAGGAGAGTTAAAAATATTTTACAATGGCCATAGACACTCCTTTCAGAAAAAGGAATATTTTGCATCTTGAAATGCTATCGATTGGCCTCTCCCTGAAAATGAGCTGAAAAGGATACTAAGAAGATCTTTGACAATAACAAAAAACTCGATTGCTCCTCCATTTGGATTGGAAAAATATTGTATCTGCCTTTGTATTTTCAGTATTCGAACCCGTCAGTAATGGCAATGAACCCGACGAAGATACCGAAGTTTCCAGTAATTTTGAGTTGGAAAATATTCGAAATACCAAAAAAAATATTACATCGAAAAACGCTCGCCCAAATAAAATTTACGACTTTGCGGATCGTTGAGTAGGGTCAACCGATCGCCTTCACATAGAACTTTTCCTTCATGAATCAGGTAAGCGCGATCGACAATCGAAAGGGTCTCGCGCACGTTGTGGTCCGTGATCAGAATGCCGATTCCTTTTTCTCTAAGGCGGGCAATAATATTTTGAATGTC
The DNA here is from genome assembly GCA_031284265.1 of Puniceicoccales bacterium. Lineage (GTDB taxonomy): Bacteria > Verrucomicrobiota > Verrucomicrobiia > Opitutales > LL51 > LL51. The sequence continues at coordinate 6,199 of JAITAG010000043.1, forward strand.
GGCAACACTAATAGGGTCAACACCACTAAAGGGTTCGTCGAGCAGTAAAAATTGCGGATTTGTCATCAGCGTGCGCGCAATTTCAAGCCGCCGCCGTTCGCCGCCACTCAACGTATACGCCTTCTGTCGAGCGAGTTGTCGAATACCAAGTTCCTCAAGTACACCATAAATCGTATGCTCGAGTTTTCCGGTGTCAATGGGAAGATGTTCAGCAATAATTTTCAAATTGTCGTAAACCGATAACTTCTTAAAAACGGAATCTTCCTGGGGAAGGTAACCGATACCGAGACGAGCACGCCGATACATAGGAAGTCGCGTAATATCCCGTTCATTGAGAATAACTCGCCCTCCATCGGGTTCGATAAGCCCAACAAGCATGTAAAAAGTCGTCGTTTTTCCAGCTCCATTGGGACCTAAAATGCCGATAACTTCCATCGACGAAATCGTTAAACTGACGCAATTAACTACCCTGCGTTTGCCGTAATGTTTACAAAGCGCATGGGCCGATAGAGTATGCATCATAACACGACTAAAGTGGATTTCTCTTCTTAGGAAAGTATAAAGTGCTCCCCAAGGGCTACTCGCCCTTAGTATCCCCGCCAGGGGATGTTTGTCCAGAGGGCTCTGCCCTCTGGAACTCCCGCCAGGGGATCCATCCCCTGGACCGGGGTTCCGGACCTATTCCTCGGGCAACGCCCGGGGAATAGGCCCGAAGGGCCCAAAGGGCCCGCCCGCGGCGAAGCCGCTGGCGGAGGTGTTTCCTTCTGCGGTCCAGCCGGGCGAAGAATTCGCCTGGCTGGACCGCAAGACGAGGTCAAGGAGTCCCGCGACTCCTTGCGGGAGTCCAGAGGGCGGAGCCCTCTGGCAATAAAAACGTTGCACTTTTTTTTATGAATCGGAAATTACTTTCATGAATGTAATCAAGTTATACAACACACAAAGTCGTCAAATTGAAGAAATTAATCCCAGCAATTCGGATGGAATTTTGCGCATTTACTGCTGTGGACCGACGGTATACAATTATGCTCACATTGGTAATTTTCGCACATTTTTGCTCCAGGACGTTTTGTGTCGGTTACTTATAACGGTGGGTTATCGCATAAAATTTGTTCGAAATATTACGGATGTCGATGATAAGACAATTCATGGAGCCCAACGGGAAAACATTTCACTGCAGAGCTTTACGGAGAGGTGGACAGATATTTTTCATCGAGATTGCGAAGCATTAAACATTTTACTCCCCGATGTGGAACCGAAGGCCGCAAGCCATATTGCTGAACAAATTGCGATGATCGAAACATTGATAAAAAAAGAACATGCCTATGTAACCGCCGATGGTTCCGTATATTTTCGTCTTTCATCATTTCCAGACTACGGCAAGCTTTCAAAGATTGATACTAGGCAACTTGCCACGCAGGGTGAAAATAGTGCAGGACGAACGAATTTGGCGGATGAATACGATCGGGATTCGGTCCACGATTTCGCCCTATGGAAAGCCCATAAAGTGGAAGATGGCGATGTTTTTTGGGAAAGTCCATGGGGGAAAGGACGTCCCGGTTGGCACATCGAGTGTAGTGCGATGTCGATGAAATATTTGGGCGAAACAATCGATATTCACGGCGGTGGCATTGACCTCTGTTTTCCGCATCACGAAAATGAAATCGCGCAAACGGAATGCGTTACGGGAAAACCCTTCGTAAGGCATTGGTTTCATTCGGAACACTTGCGGATTGAAGGGCAAAAAATGTCGAAAAGTTTGGGCAATTTGTTTACATTGACCGATCTAATAAATAAGGGCTATGCCGCAGATGTCATTCGCTATGCATTAATTGGCGGCCACTATCGACAGATTTTGAATTTTACGCTATCCGGACTCGATGCCGCACAAAGTGCACTCGGTAAATTAAGAGCAAAAGTGGTAAATTTATCAAAGGAAACTCATTTTTCGCCTGGCGAAAATCTTTTTCACCCCAATGTGCTCTATCACTACCTTAATACTGCGATCGAGGCACTCAAAAATGATCTCAATGTTCCAAAATGTTTGGGAGAAATTTTTTCGATTTTAAACGATAATACCAATGGCAATGAATCATTTTTGCGGGAATTATATGCCCTTTGTTTCATTTTAGGCATCGAAAAATTCGTATTTGATCAAGGAAAAAATGAGAAATTTGTTGAAATCCCCAGTGATATTGCCAAACTCGCAGCGCAACGCTGGCAAGCTAGGTGCAATAGAGATTTTGAAGAATCCGATCGCCTGCGACAACTCCTTACCGAGAGAGGATGGAGTATTGTCGATCGCAGAGAGGGATACGAATTGGAAAAGATAAAATAGAAATAGAGATTAAGGGCTCCTCGCCCTTAGAATCCCCGCCAGGGGATCCATCCCCTGGCCCGAAGGACCCAAAGGGCCGCCCCCGGCGTCGCCGCGGGCGGCCCCGACTTTTTTGCCGAGG
>JAITAG010000032.1 GCA_031284265.1 Puniceicoccales bacterium
TACGTAAACGACCATATTTGCCTGGCTACCTGAGTGAGATTGCACATTGGCGTGTTCGCAGTGGAAGAGTTGGTTGACCCATTCGATGGTGAGCGATTCGATTTGGCCGATGTATTCGCAGTCCCCATAATAACAGTTTCTGGGATCGCCTTCGGCGTATTCATTGGTCAGAATCCTGCCCACGGCGTCAATAACGGCTGGAGAAGTGCAATTTTCGGAGGGGATGAGTTTGGTGTGCTGCCGCTGGCGCTGGAGTTCACCGTCGATAATGGAAGCAATGGCGGGATCAATTACGCCGAGATGGGGATGATTATGTGCCATGGGGCCGAAAAAAGCTCTAAAAAAGAAAACGGCAATGGAAAAAGTGAAATAATATTTCCCTAAAAAGTTATGAAGCATTCTTCGTCTTATTTTTCGATAAAAATGTTTTTATTTTATTGACGTTTTTCAAGAAAACGTAACACTTAGTTGCGATATGGTAAGGAAATTTAATCAATTAATGGGAAGGCATGTGCTGGTTACGGGCCTGATTTTAGGGTATGGCAGCTTAAGTTCTAATTTAGCTAGTTCAACTATCGCAGTCCCCACGTATATGCCGTTGGAAATACCTTGTTTATCGGGATGGAACGATCGGACAAAAAAGGATTCACGTGTGTCAATTGGTAGCAATCTTGTAAAGATTGATGGAATGAAATCACTGTTTGAGAGTTTTGCATCGGGTAAAAATTTTAATACCAATCAGCAGGTGATGATTGGATATTTACTTCCGATCATTCATTTTACATCCTGTTTGCAGAGTGGAACTGTACTAAAAAAAATACTCGATGACAATAGTGCGGTTATAAGCATAGAAACGTCGCTCGGAAATACACCAATGCATTTTGCTGCTGCCAATTCTTCGGAATGCTTGCAGCTATTGATTGCAGACGGACGCTTGGATGTTAATGAGCATAATTACAATGGAGAAACACCCTTATATGTGGCCATGAAATATAATAAAGCAAATGTTGGTCCTTTATTAAATTGTTCTCAAATTAAAATTAACTCGCGTGATAACAGAGGGCGAACTATGTTACACACAGCCGTTATATTCGGTGAGGCGGATGTCGTAGAGCAAATACTGGCATTGAAGGGTACGCCATATGGAGAAGGTGGACAAGAGTTAGATGTCGATGTCAAGGATGATATGGGGAGGACGCCAGCGGATTACCTAGTGGCCATTGGGAATATAAATACAAGGGCAAAAATCCAAAAACTTCTACACGATGCAGGAGCTCACAATAAAGATGGGGTTGTGGTTTCCGAACCTACGCCTTAATAAGGTATCCCACAGTAAATTATTAAATCGCGAAAAATTTTTTGTCCATACACACCAAAAATATTTTTTGGTGTGTTTTAAATCTTTGATTACCGCGATACTATTCTTTTCCGTCGATGAGTAACTCCTTCGCCAGGGGTAGTGACCCAATCCAATGGCAAAATGTGTGCCATTCGGTAAGTCGATGTGCTTTGCGCTGGTGGTACATAATGCGCAATTGCATATAATTTGTGTTGATGCGAGCGGTGAGTTCTAGGCCCATGGGACAGGCATAAATGAGCGATTCGATGTCGTCGAGTGTGGCTAATTTTTCGATTTCCTGCCGTGCAATTCTTGATGTTTTCGGATGGCAACACGTCTCCAGATCCATGAATTTCAAACGGTGCATTTTCGACATGCTCGAATCGATGACAAAATGACCGTAACGTCCTGCCTGTATCCACCACGCCTGCGTTCCCGTCACATTGCACGCCACCAAAATACCTTTGAGAAAATTACAATGTCCCGAAGCGGAATGACTGGAGGCGAGTTTGCATGCCCGGGCGATATGTTTACTGCTTTGGTTTTGTACGTGATCGCTTTTCAATTGAATAACATTTTCGGAAAATTCATTTTCATCATAGGCGGAAAGCATCGGCAATCCACTGGCGACAATACATTCTTCCAAATCATAAACTCTAACGTTATCAATTTTCATGGGAACGGCACAAACCTATATAATGCCCATCCCTTTGAAAGCAAAATCTAAAATATTGATCGATTACAAGTTTTTTCCCGAGCAGACTTGGATTCTCTAGTGAATGTGTATCTGCCTAGTATTGTTTTATCCAGGTATTTTTTTTAAGTTTCGGTGCTCATGCGAAACATCTATTAGGGGAACAAAGAGGGCAATTTGCCGTTTGGTAAATTATACCCTTTTCTCGTGGTGCTGGCTATCCGTTGAGGAGTAAAATTTTATATTTTTGTAGTTACTACAGTGGTGGAGAAATACACTCCATTCTAGAACGGATGGGGACCGTAACGATTGGGGCCATCCGTGCCTTTTATAAGCATTAGTACCAGAAAAATAGCCATACCAATAAACGGAATAAATTGCATAAGGTAAAAATAACCGCTGAGATTAATGTCATGCAGCCGACGAATGGTTACTGCAAAACTCGGTATGGTATAAATGAATGTGCTCAGTAGCAGCAAGAAAAGGGATGGTAAATGTTGGCCAAATGTGGCCATGATCACATCCAATTTTCGCTGAAATGTTTCCAAGGCAGAACTATTGGCGAGCGTATTAGCAAGCCCATGGAATGTTTCCGTTTTGATCGATTGGCCCGGCAGTGTGAGTAAGTCTCCGGTCACATACTTCAGTAATTGTTCGCTCTGTTGCATGATATTATAAATCGCTGGCCATGCAACCGTTAGACAAAGCGCGATGGGCACTAACCCCACCAAATGAAAAATTATGATTTCCGAGCGCGAAGCTCGGCCACGTATTATAAATGATTTTTTTAGCGAAGATAGGTAAAGTTTGAAAATAGTCATCCCAAGGATTAAGGGAAAAGTTTTGTGAAATAATTCAAAATGTCGAGACAGATCATGAAATATCTAAAACATGGCGATAGGGGTGGAGGTGGCGGGAGTCGAACCCGCGTCCTGTGAACGTTCACGCATAGCCTCTACATGTTTAGTTTATTGTTTGATCTCGGCTGAGGCGCTTAAATAAACACAATCGCAACAACCTTACCGGCAATTTCGGATCCACGCAAAGCCTGTCGGTCTACTTTACGCTTCACTCGCTAGTCGACACCAAATCCGCAGTAGCGAGCATTCTGCGGTTGATGCGCCACGTCAATCTACGCAGCTTTACTCATAACGCAGCCAAAGTCGAGATTTCTCACGACATTGTCGACGTACAGAGTTGCAACAGCTTTATTCTTTTTGCCGTTTAATTTTTTTAATGGATTTTTACGGAGCCAACCATTATCTCCGACATGCCACTACACCTTCCGGCTCTCAGTCGAAACCAAGACACCCCCTCTATTAATAAAGCATGTAATAAGAAAAAGACTAATTTTACTTTTGTTTTGTCAAGGAAAAATTAATTCCCAATTTTCAACATGCCGTTTGCTCCCACCCTCCACCTTCCAGCCTTGGAAGAAAAGAGAGTGTTGTCAAATTTTTGTGGGAATATTCTTTTAGAAGTGCCATGGGGCTCTGCCCCATGCCCCGCAAGGAGTCGCAAACTCCTTGACCTTCTTTTGCGGCCCAGTCAGGCGAAGAATTCGCTTGGCTGGGCCGCTGGGCAAGTTTAAATTTTTCCTTGGCCGAGACTATGCGCGTTGCGCAGCGCCTCGGCCAAAAAAGTCAGCCCGCCCGGCGCTTCGCGCCGGGCGGGCCCTTTGGGCCATTCGGGCATGTTCCCCGGGCATCGCCCGGGAAACATGCCCGGAGTCCCGGTCCAGGGGATGGATCCCCTGGCGGGAGTCCAGAGGGCAGAGCCCTCTGGGCGGCATCCCCTGGCGGGGATCCAAGGGCACGCAGTCCTTGGGCATGAAAATTTTAACGTACAGCTCGCTCCCACCCTCTACTTTCTAGCCTTGGAAGAAAAGAGAATGTTGTCAAATTTTTTTCGGGAAATATTTTTCTGAAAAATGAAAATAATTTGTGTTTTCTCCTTGACAGGATTTATAAACTCGAGATAATTATTTTATGGTTATTTCAGAAGTGCAGAAGTGCAGAAGTGCAGAAGTGCAGAAGTGCAGAAGTGCAGAAGTGCAGAAGTGCAGAAGTGCAGAAGTGCAGTAAAAGGTAAAAGTAAAAGCAAATCTTTTACTCTAGTTGAAATTGTTTTCACCATTTCCATCATCGGCATTTTATTGGCCATTCTTCTGCCGGCGATGAGTGCCATAAAGGTGAGCGCGCAGAAAGTAAAAGACGTCTCCAATCTCAAAAAAATCGCCGAAGCCTGGAAAGAATATGCGATCAATCGAGGCTATTCGATGAATCTTCTAAAAGGAGCTGGATGGGGTTATACGGATTACGGCAATTGGTTTGCTCTCTCCTTAGCAGGGGGCACTCAGGATCCTGATAGGTTTTACCCTTCAAAATGTATCCTAAATGATCCCAACGTTTATGTTTCTCCGGGAGATAAATATTCGACAGTCATCAAGGACTCTATTATCCAGGAAGCGGGCAATAGGGAAGGTGGTGGCTTGACCCAACCTACCGCTTGGAAACATATTAGTGGTACAGATTTTGATATCCCCAATGGGGGTTGTGGACTTTTTAGCTACTGTACGATCGCCAATCTCGACGGTTCTGTACCCCTCGCTACCACTCCGCTTGCCTTTACCCGCGGATTAAAAACCGATGGTACCTGGGATGAAAAATATGGTCTCTATGGCTCCAAGGGCGGCTATGTGGTCTTTTGCGATGGTCACACAACCTGGCTCGATGG
>JAITAG010000045.1 GCA_031284265.1 Puniceicoccales bacterium
ACGTTCTGTCCAGCGCAGGTACATTCGCAGTAACATATCTGCCCAATCGCAGGACTCCGTTCCGCCGGCTCCCGCATGGATACTCAAAATTGCGTTGCAGCGATCGTGTTTCCCGGACAAAAAGGAAGCAATTTCCAGGTTATCCAATTCCTGGGAAAGTTTTTTAACATCTTTCTCGAAGTCGACGAGTAATGATTCGTCGTCATCTTCCAGAAGTAATGCCATGAATGCGTTGAGGTCAAAAATTTTGTTCCTCAGTGTGCTAACGGGTTCAATGGCTCCCCTTAGTGCGCTAATTCGCTGCATAATCTCGCGGGCGCGGTCGGGATCATTCCAAAAATCTGCCTCGGACATTTTTTGTTCCAGGGCAACTATGGTTTGTTTTTTTTCATCGACACCCGCAAACGTGACCAGCGCACTGGCGCGTCGAACCAAATTGCCAACGAGAGCCACGCTTTCCGGAGGAATAATCACAGCCAAAACAAGAAAACAAAAGCCTTTCGATGCAAGAAAAATGCATCATATTCAAGGATATTCCCGAAGAGATAAGGATTTCGATTTTCCCAGTTTATCAACAATTTCAATGAGTTTTCGCATCATGGCTATCTCATCTGGTACTTTGGCCTGACTTCCATCTTGGCTTTTTTCCTGTAATTCCTGACTTCCTTGGGGAATCAATGCTAATAATTGAAATATTAGCTCCTTGTTTTTTTGGATCGCCCCATAATCATCAACGCATTCCGTAATTCCTCCGGACCGAATTGCTTTGCCGACCTATTCCGTAGTTCCTCCCGATCAAGTTGCTCCGAGCCATAAATGCCATTACCCAAAAGAGAGGACGCCAAAATGGCACTCCCAATAGCTATATTCTTGTTTCTAAACATACTTCGGGTTATTCGAACAAAAGGAATCCTTTCTGTCAAGTCTTTTTCAAAAATTCCCGGAGCTGTTTTTCTCAATACATTTAAATTATGCTAGAGCCTACTTCGCATGAGTCGCACCATTTCTTTCTTTTTTTTGCGCTCCAAGTTTCGCATTGATACGCTCAATTTCGGCATCTAATTGTTTCTTTTTAGCATTTTCAACTTGAATTTTAGCATATTTTCCCTGCGCGGCAAATAATGCTTTTTCCATTTCTTTCAAACGTTCCCCTATCCTGCGCATTTTTGCTTCTCCTTGTGGATCTTCTATGGAATTTAATTTATCTACTTTCTGACATGTTACTTCATGCAATCCAGCCGCAATTTGATATGGCGTTTTATTACATGAATTTTTCATAGAAGGATTAGCTCCATTTTTAATCAATACCTTAACCATTTTTAGTAAATCAGACCTAGAACCATTCTTGGGACTAATAAGCTCATTAAAATACAACCAAACAAGGTGATGTAGGGCCGTATTCCCATCTACATCCTGAGAATTTACATCAATGCCGATATAAAGGCGAAGAACTCCTTCCATAACATCCGGACAACGGATAGGGTATATTATTGTTTTTCCGTCCCATGTACGATGAAAATCACATTTTGTTGCTTTTCCCCTCAATGGACAAATTAAACATTAATAGCTTTCGCCGCCAACGGGTGAATAAAAAAAATTCCCCTCCCATGGAGAAGAATCTTTTTGCTTTCCGTTTTAATAGCTTTTTATTCCACGACACACTCCGGATGGGCGGCCATCCATTCCGAATGAGCTGCAGCCCATTTTCTTTCCGCGTCGCGCAATATTTGAATTGTTTTACTAACATCAGCGAGTGCCTCTCCTGAATTGGGAGGCCTTTTTTTCAGTGGCAATACCTCTTTTTTTCTCTTCCATTCTTCCAAAAGTTGACGGGGTGTTTTACCTTCTTCATTTTTTAAGAAAGGATTAGCCTTACATTTAATTAGTAGCCTAATTTCTTCCCTAGCGAAAAAAGCATCGGGAAGAAAATATAAATAAGCGCTAACATCGGCATGTAGAGCTGTATCACCTTCATTATTCTGAGCATCAATATCAATACCGGGAAGGCAAAGCAACACCACTAAAACTTCTGGACAACTCGCATCAAATAGTAACGTTTCCCCTTCTTTATTTTTGCTAGTAAAATCGGCACCCAATCGAATAAGTTTTGCAGCTCTTGCTAATTCGTACGTAAGTCTGCCTGGTGTTTGCCCTGCACAACTTACAGCATGCCGCAATTCTTCCCGCAGTTCCTCTTCTCTGGATGGCGGCTGAAACGCATCGAATGCATCAATACCATTAGCATCTACCGAACCGTAAATATTATTACCCCATAACCCGAATGCCAAAAGAACACTCCCAACCATTTTATACTTATTTATGGCCATCCAACGCCCAGCAAATGGATAAATATTATTTGTCAAATTTTTTAGAAAGAGTTTAAGGACTAATTTTATCAGCAAAAAAATCCCTTTCGAAAAGGGATTCCTTACATTTCCTTTTTGGGTAACTTTCTATTCTACGACACACTCCGGATGGGCGGCCATCCATTCCGAATGAGCTGCAGCCCATGTTCTTTCCGCGCCGCGCAACATTTGAATCATTTTCCTAGCTATAACGAGTGCCTCTTCTGAATTAGGGTTCCTCTCTTCCGGTGGCAGTGCCTCTTCTACTGCCACCCATTCTTCTACGAGTTGGCGAGCTATTTTACCTTCTTCATTTTCTAAATAAGGGTTAGCTCCACATTCAAGTAGCACCTCAATTTCTTCCTCACCGGAACCCAAAGTATCGAGAAGACATTCAGAAAAAACGGTAGCATATCCATGTAGAGCCGTATTGCCTTTATTATCCCGAGCATTAATATCCACATCGGGATGGCTAAAGGGCAGTGCCAAAACCGCTGCACAACCCGCCAGGTGCAGCAACGTTTGCCCTTCTTCATCTCTGCAAGCGGGATTGGCGCCCAATCGAATAAGTTTTGCAACTTCTGCTAAATCGAGTGCAAGACCTCTTTCCGTCAAGCCTGCATACGTTACAGCTTCCTGCAGTTCCTCTTCTTTGGATTGCGATTGAGACGCAAGCGCATCAACAACATCAGCATCTACCGAACCGTAAACATTATTACCCCATAACCCGAGTGTCAAAAGAACACTCCCAACCATTTTATACTTATTTATCACCATCCATCCCTCAACAAATTAATAAAATGCCATTTGTCAAATCTTTTAAAAAGAATTTGAAAGCCAATTTTATCAAAAAAAAATCCCTTTCGAAAAGGGATTCCTTACATTTCCTTTTTGGGTAACTTTCTATTCTACGACACACTCCGGATGGGCGGCCATCCATTCCGGATGAGCTGCAGCCCATTTTCTTTCCGCGTCGCGCAACATTTGAATTGCTTTTTCAAGCACACTAAGTCTCCTCTCTGGAGCGCCACCTTTGTCTTCCGCCGGTACTTCGTCTCTCCAATAATTTCTCAAATTTTCCAAGAATTTGCGAGGTGTTTCCCCTTTAAGATTTCTCAAAAAAGGATTAGCTCCACCATCAATCAATACTTTAATTTCCGAACAAGTTCTCGCATCCTTATTTTCCATCTCAGATTCAGATTCCTCATAGAAGTCACACTGGACAAGGTAGTCACACGTGCAGCCGACATGGTAATGCAAGGCCGTATGGCCACGATTATCCTGGGAATCGATGTCAATAGTCCCCAAACTAATCAAAAACTCTAAAACCTCCGGGCAATTAGCTCCATATAAAAATGTTCTCCCTTTTTTATTTTTGTAGCCATAATTGCCACATTCTCGGAAACGTTTTGTAAGATCCTCTAATTCCTCCTGAAGACCGGATTCTGACCCCCACAAACATCTTACGTCGTCCCACAATTTCTCTTCAGGTGTAGTTAAATCTGCCGAACCATAAACATGATTACCACATAACCCAAGTGCTAGAAAAGCACTCCTAACTATTATATTTTTATTCTTTAACATGACAGGGTCAGCAAATCCTAAATAATTCCATTTGTCAATCTTTTTTTTGATTCATTAAAATTATTTTTTTGTGTGTTTATTTTTCGAATTCCCTTGGAACCATTTTTCGTTCATCGAGCATTGGCATTAATGACTTCCGATGCCAGCGGATGAATAAAAAAGACTCTCCTCCAATAGTGAAGAATCTTTTTATTTTTCGCTTATTGATAACTTTTTATTCTACGGTACACTCCGGATGGGCGGCCATCCACTTCAGGCGAGCTACCATCCATCTCGGATGAGCTGCAGCCCATGCTATTTCCGCGTCACGTAGCATTTGAATTATTGTATCGATATCAGTGGATGGATCTCCTGGATTAACATGCCTTTCGTCTAATGGTAATTGCTCTTCTTCTCTCCTGAAATCTTCCAATATTGAGAGAGCTGTCTCACCATTTACATTTTCCAAGAAAGGATTAGCTCCGCTGTCAATTAGTGTCCTAATTTTTTCCCTACCGAACCCATGAGTATCAGGCATACACTGAACAAGCGTGATAACATTGTCAACTAGGACCGTATTGCCTTCATCATCCCGAGCATCGATATCGATACGGTGAAGGTCAATTAAACGCACTAAAGTCGACGGGCGAACCACTTTGAACAAAATCGTTCTTCCTTTTTCATCTCTACGAATAAGATCGACGTCCGATTGAACAAGTTCCATGATTTTCTCAATGCCATCCTGGTTCCTTACTTCAAAGCCATTCAAGGTCTCCAGGAAACATGTGGAGTCCCGTGATATGGCTTTCCGTAAAGCTTTTTCCCTAGAAACTTTCCGCTGCGCACCGGATGCGCCATCGCCAGCACACATCGAACTGTAAACATTATTACTCCATAACCCGAGCGCTAGAAAAGTACTCCCAATGATTAGATCTTTTCCTCCAAACATACCAAAGGTTATCGGATTAAAAAAGCTTCCTTTGGCAAGTTTTTCTAAAATTTCCATGGCCATTTTGAATGATGCGTCATTCTAAAACTTCCTCTGATTTTTCACTTTTTACATCCCCCGTAATTTCTTTAAAAGTTTTAAAATGCATTTTACTATATTTTGCCAGACCTTCGGCACCTGCTTTTTCGAAAATCTTTCGGCCAACTTCGATGACTGAGTGTCCTGCGCCTTTGGGTAGGAGTATACCCGCCACCTCCGAAAGTTTCTCGATTTGGCGCACGTATTCCGCCCGCGCAATGATCGATGCCGTCGCGACGACGGGATCGCTTTCCGCTTTTGTCCGCATTTGTAAGTTAAAATCGGGGAAATCGCGTTTCATAAATCCTTGCACAATCGGTGCCTTGGAAAATTGATCCAAAAGCCCCTCCGCCACGTAGCGCCGCTTCAACGCATTTCCAAGTGTACAGGCGTGCGCCCAACCCAGTAGTCGATTCAAATTATTCCCGAAACGTCCGTAAAGCTCATTATATTTTACCATGGAAAAGGTCATGACCTCAATGGCAATACCTTCAACCTCGCGGATCTTTTTTTCGATAGCCAATAGGGCGCGATCACTCGTAATCGCCTTGCTATCCCTAGCGCCAGCCTTTCGCAGCGCATGCACTTCGTCTCCGCCCGCAATGACACAGGCCGTCACAATGGGACCGAAAAAATCACCCTTGCCACTCTCATCCAATCCGGCGTGGGGAGCAAACCACTCCGAATGGAGAATATCTTCATTGCCCAGCGCAAATACCTGCGTAATTTGCGGCTCTACGATAAACGTTACAAATTCAGCCGCTTCCTTCCCCTGGAGTACGAGTTTTCCGCTGTTGTACATGATGACGTTGAAACCGTTGCCATGGAACGCATAGCGCGCATAATCGACGGCATAGGGTTCGAAGCCGCGCCTTTCGCAGATGTCGCGTAGCCGCTCCGCCTGCACATCGCTCAGCGTAAAGGTAAAACAAGTTTGTTGATTGCCTTTGACCATGGTCTTTAAAAAATAGTTCCGCCATACCGAATGATTGCGTACGAGAACTCTCCTAGGAGAAAAATTCAAAAGAAATAAAAATGCAAAACAAAAGTTACCCATAAATGCCTTCCATTGGAAAATAGGATTCGAGGTCTAAAGACTAATACTAATGAAATATATTTATTCGTAGTATTAGTAGTAGGGGCTGTGAATAAGTGAATAACTGCTAAAAACATCGATAAATACTGACCTTTTTGCCTGTGATTTTTGTGAATAACCCTGTGAGTAACTTGTGGAATACTGTGAATAACGGTGAATAACTTCGATGTTATTCCCATCTATTAACATGTTACTAACCGGTTACTAACATTATAATGTGAATAACTTTTGCGCGGGAGTGGAATATCTTCAAAAATGATCCATATGCCCAAGAAACGGGCGGAAAAGGAAACAAAGCATATTGAGTGAGATACGCCGAATGGCGGAAAAAATTTTTCCTGAAACAAAAAAATGTAGTTTACTTTTCCATTGAATGTAGTTTTTTCCCAAAAAAGGAGGTATCATGAATCAAATGGAATTTTTAAAAAAATGTTGGCCAGCGGCGATATTAGTGTTTTTTTCGGGGTGTGATACGACGGAGTCGACGTTAGGCGGGGCTGCAGTGGGGACGGCGGCTGGTGCGGGCATGGGGTACGCCTTAGGAGGAAAGGGCGGCGCTGCTATGGGTGGCGTATTGGGTGCCCTCGGCGGTGGAGCGCTAGGGCATAACGTGGGTCGTAACCAGGAGCAAAAGGAAGCCTATGCCGCGGATAATGTACAGTTGAGGTCCCGATTGAATAGTAGCCAAGGGAGTAGGCGAGATGACGAATTGTATGAGCTTCAGCGTGAAATCGAATTGAAACGCCTTAAGAATGAAAAACTTGAGCAGGAGCTGGAACGTAAGCGTCTTAAAAAAGAACAGCATGTCCTCGAACGGGGCAGTTGAGTGGGCTAAGGAGAATATGTACCCAAGGATGAACAGATCCATTTCGTTGAAACGTTGGTGCCATGTTTCATGAATCGAAGGAGAAGTGTTATTGCTTGTATCTGGGATTTCGATAAGACGCTTATTCCAGGGAATATGCAAGCGCCATTGCTTCGCGAATATGGTATTGATGAGTATGCTTTTTGGGCAGAAATCGATACTTTACCTTCGAAATTTCGCAGTCGTGGCATTCGACTTTCCGATACATTGACTTACCTCAATTATATCTTAGAGCTCGTAAAACAAGGGCATCTCCCAGGATTATCAAAGGCGAAATTGATGGGCTACGGCCAGCAATTGGCATTTTTTCCGGGAATGCCTGAATTTTTCTCCGTTTTGAAAGCGGATATCGTCGGTGACGAACGTTGTCGTGTGGAGGGTATAACGTTGGAGCATTACATCATCAGTAGCGGGCATGCGGAGACGATTCGCGGGAGTAATGCGGCGTCCTTTGTCGACGGTATTTTTGCCTGTGAGTTTCTGGAAAACGAGATTGAAAAAGAAGCGAAGAGCTTTTGGGAGCGCATTGAGAAAAAACGACGGGGCATTGAACGGGGCGATAATGTTTTAGAGGAAGATAGCCAGAGTAAGAGCTATGACAATGCGGATCAGATTGTTTTCGAGGAAATTGAACAATCGGCTTCCGATAGTGGGGAAGCGGAAATTAGACAAATCGCTTGCGTGATTGATAATACGCATAAGACGCGATGTCTTTTTGAGATTAATAAGGGGAGCAATAAAAATCCGGCGATTGACGTCAATGCGGCGGTGGATGATTGCCATCGCCGGATACCGTTTTGTAATATGATTTACATCGCAGATGGCCCGAGTGATATTCCCGCTTTTTCGGTCATTCGCGGTCACGGAGGAAAAGCGTTTGCAGTCTACGATCCGAGTAATGAAAATGAATTTGCACAGAATGATCGGATGCTCAGCGAGGGGCGTATCGATGCCTATGGGCCCGCCGACTACCGACTTGAAAGCTCAACGGCAAAGTGGATTCGCATGCACGTCAAAAAAATTGCCCAGAGAATACTCAATGAGCGGGAACAATTACAGGAGAAGCTTATTGGAAAACCTCCGGAGCACCTTTTTTGATTTATGGCATGTTTTCTCGCCGGCGTTTCGTATTACTGCTCTTTGCCCTTATTTTTTGCTTTTTGGGACTGAGTTGGCGCATACTCGACCTGTCGTATTTTAATCAAAATTATTATGAGAATTTTATAAATAATGCCCGCAAGACGAAGAAAATCAGAAAAGCTATTCGGGGGAAAATTCGAGATTGTAACGGGTCCATTTTAGCGATAACGACGGTAAAATTTGATGTTGGCGTCGATCCCTATGTTATCGATTGTCATAAAGATCGAGAAAAAATTGCCCAATTGGCCATACTTTTGGGAAAAGAACCGGAGAGTATGGCCGTTTTTTTTCAACGTGAAAGTCTAATTCGCGATGGTAAGGAACAGCGATTGCGTTGGAAAAAAATTGAGACCATTGAGGATGAAGATCTTTACCGGAAAATAAAAGATTTGCACATTAAAGGCATCTATGGCAATATGCGAAGTGAGCGCGTCTATCCCAATAATGAATTGGCGAGTCACGTGATTGGTTTTGTCAATAGGGAAGGCGTTGCGGTCAGTGGCATCGAACGCTTTTTGAATCGTTTTTTATGTGGGCAAGACGGTTGGATTGTGTCGGAAAAAAATGGCAAACGTGAGGAAGTTGCTCTATTTCGGCAGTCGGTCATCGAACCTCAACATGGTTCCCACGTCAATCTAACGATTGAATTGTGGATACAGGAAATCGCCGAACGGGCACTTCGACAGGCTACGGAAACACTCAAAGCGAAAAGCGGAACAATCATTATAAGTAATCCAAACACGGGTGCTATTTTAGCGTTATGTAACATGCCGACTTTTAACTGCAATGGATACGCTCAATCGGAGATTGATAGCCTGCGCAACCGTGCCGTTACGGACATGTATGAACCGGGATCTGTTTTTAAGATTGTACCTTTTAGCATGGCCTTGCAACGGGGGCTTATTTCGCTCGATCACCGCTTCGACTGTTCCCAGGAAATATTTTTATATGGCGATAGGAAATACAATTTGCCCCATGATCACACGCTTTTGGGCAATTTAAATGCCGTGGATGTTTTGCGGAAGTCGAGTAATCGTGGGCTAGCACAGATTGGAATTATGTTGGGAACGGAACAGCTTTATCGCGCCGCACGCGCCTTTGGTTTCGGTGAAAAAACGGGTTATGGATTCGACGGTGAATCGGCCGGATTTTTAGCTAAGCCGAAATTCTGGGATAGCTTGACCATTACGCGGCTACCCATGGGCCACGCGATCAGTGCAACACCCTTACAAGTTCATCAAGCCATGGGCGTCATCGCTAGTGTGGGGTATTTATTGCGACCTAAAATCATTTCATGTATATTAAATGAAAAGGAAGAGGTTATTATCGCGACCGAACCCCATATCGTACGCCAAGTTTTGACATCCGATATCGCAAAAAGTTTAAGAAATGTACTGCATAATCCGGAGTCGCCTTCGTCAACGGTAATGGGTATTAAATTAGCCTATAAGACGGGGACATCCCAGAAAATTATCAACGGTGCGTATTCGCGGGAGCATCACATCGCATCATGTTCCGGTTTTTTCCCTTTGGAAGATCCACAATTTTTAGTTACAGTGGTTCTCGATGACCCCACTATGCCCACCGGAGGTACGGCATACGGCATGCGCGCAGCCTATCCTGTATTTGCGGAGATTGCGCAACAATTAATTGCGTCCAAAGGTTTGCGTTAAATGATCTTATATGACTTCTCCATTTCTTTTCAGCCGAAGCTTCTTCGAATGTAAAAGAAAACAAGCTTCCTTTTCAATGGTCAACCATAGAAAGCTCGTCGCCATTCTTTTCATTTTCGACTTCCTCTTTTCCGATGCAAGATACACCTGCTTTTTTATCCGAAGCAGTCCCCATGAGTAGCGACGCTCCAAAAAAAATGGCCATAAAACCAAAACTAATAGCAATATCTCTTAACAATCCTTCTACCATATCATTTCCCTATCAAAACGATCCTATTATAACATATTATTCAATAATATGCTGTCAAGATCTTTTTTGAAAAATACGAAATTTTCCTGCCTTACGAACCTAAATCAATTTCTAGGAAAAGATATCCAGGAAAGAGTCAACGTTAAAATGAGGCACCGAATGAAAAATTAAATTGGACACCATCTTTTTTTATACCTTCTTGACAATGAATGGGGTATCCCCAATCGAGGTGAAGGGGCATGCCGCCAATAAATATGCGCAGTCCAAACCCGGCATCGACATTAAATCCTTTGCGAAATGGCGTTTGATGTGTGCCGACGTTGCCCGTTTCAAGAAAGACTGCACCATAAAAGTCGTCAAAAATATTGAATGTATATTCTGCTCCGCCGTAGGCAAAAGAATTACCGCCGATGCTTTCGTACACCGGTTTAGCCATTGGAGGACCCAATTTTTTATCCTTTGGAGAAATTTCTCGGTCCTCAAATCCGCGCATCAGCGTATCACCTCCCAAGAAATATCGTTCCGTATAGGGCGTCGCTTTACCTGAAAAAGGACAAATTGTACCGATTTTAGCGGCCAATGCCAATGTATGGTCGTATTTTTCAGAAATGGTAACCCATTTTGTTGCACCTGCGGAGACCTTAAAAAGTTTTCTCGTTCCTCCCAGTCCAGCTACCTGCGTATCGAGACCTATGAGCGAGCCCGTTCGCGGAAAGATATAATTGTCGCGGGTATCGCGTTCGATGGAAAATTTCATGCGCGAGTCGGTGAAGCGTCCCTTTTCATCTCTCAATGGCTTGGGTGCATCGTGGGCGACGTTGCGAATATTGCCGCCGGTGATGTTGTATGCCAGACGGCCGACCCATAATTCGTAGAGGCGTTTACGGAAATAGGGCTCAATTCCGAGCGAAGTTCTATCGTAGGTGGAACCGCTATAGTTGCTATCCGATTCGCGGTATTTCGTTTTTTCACCTAAAACATCCGTTCCAAATGCGAGTTCGCGATCGAAGAGGTAAGGTTCCTCGAAGGATAGAATCAACTGGTTACTGCGGGTACCTATTTGAACGCGCGCGCGAGCCTTTTGACCGCCGCCCTGGAATTTAGCTCGGCTGTTAAGGAGGTCAAAATTGGATTGGGAGAGCTCTAAAAAGACAAATTGATTATTTTTTGCGCTGATAGCACCTCCGATCTGTATCTTTCCCGTATTTTTTTCTTTCACATCGATTTGAATGTCTTTACGGTCAGGAATGTCGCTATCTTTGACATCCAATGAAACAGTCTCAAAAAAACCTGTATTTTTGAGGCGATTTTCACTGTTTTTCATTTTGACGTAATTGAATTTATCTTCCGGAGCCAGGGCTAATTCGCGTAAAATAACTTTATTTTTCGTTTTGAAATTACCATTAATGAGGATGGAATTGACATAGACCAGAGGTGATTCGTGGATTGTAAAATTCACATGGATCGTATTTTTGGTAAAAGTCGGTATTTTTTGGATTTTAACGGAGGAGTTAATATAGCCGTTATAGCTATAGAAGTTACGAATGGCTTCCGCCGTATTATCGATATTGCCCGGTGAGAAAGGATCACCGGTTTTAATTTTTATGAGCGAAGCGATTTTATCATCGGTATACAATTTATTGCCTTCAAACTGAATATCGCCTATAAAATATTTTTGACCGAGATCGGCAACCAGTTCCAATGTTCCATTGGTTTTGCCATTTGCGTTAACAAATTCGGCGCGAGCAATTTTCGCATCCAGATAGCCAGCATTTTGCATTTCTTCTGTAATCATGGTACAATCCGCATCGAGCATGGCATCGACAAAATAACCTTTTTTGGTAATAAATGAAAAGATTGACCACGTTTTAAGCATCATTTTTCTTCGAATGGAATCGGTATTGATGTCGCCGAAATCGAAAAAATTAATTTTCGAGATATGTACGCCTTCGCCGGGAACGATGTCAAAAATGACCTTTACGTATTTCGGATTGTCCGTTGGGATAATTTTATAGCTGATGGTGGGCTTAGGGAATCCTTGAATTTGATAGTACCGATAGATCGTTTGGATGTCTTCATTGATAAAAGCTTCATTGAGATAGGCTCCCGAGACGGTTTTTAGTTCTTTTTTTAATTTTTTATTGCTAATTTTTTCGTGGGGAAATTCAATGGCCTCAATCTTAAGCCGCGTCGTTAAAGAGAATAATACATCCAATGTTCCATCTTCATTTTGGTCGACGGAAATGCGAACGTCTTTAAAAATATCTGTCGCAAATAATGAATGGATCGTTTTATCGGCGACGTGGGGATTAAATGGTTCATGTTCCGATAATTGTATGTGAGAACGAATAAAATCATCATTTTCGGGAACATTACCATCAACTGTAATAAAAATTTTTCGGATCGAAAATGGCCCCTGTCCCGCCTTCTTAGCATAGGAAGAAAAAGCGATTCCCGGTGGGTGTGATGAATCGGATTCCTGTCCTTTGCTTTTATCTAGCGTAATTGGGGACCGTTGCGATTCATCCCTCGATAAACTATCCTTTATCGGAATACTATCACTTGCGGAATGATGATCCGTTCCATCGGTAATCTCGGCGTCGACGGAAGTCGTCAACGGTAAAATCATGGGATCCTTACCCGTGAAGGAATCCGGTTCACCGTCGGCAAAAATGAGAGCATGGCTACTAAAAAACCACGCAACACAAAGGCTACAAATTATTTTCTTTGGCATAATTTTCAAATCGAGTTAAACTTTTTCTAAATGCTAGGTGAACGATCCCAGTGGGACCATTCCGCTGTTTGGCGATAATTAAATCACGTGAAACGACATCGAGGGCGACTTCCTGATCGTCATTGCTGTCTTTGCATTTCGCCAGTATTAGAACCACATCCGCATCTTGTTCAATGGCTCCTGATTCGCGTAAATCGGATAGGCGAGGCTGGCGTTTTTCCTTTTCAGCTTCCCGATTGAGTTGACTCAAAACGATGACCGGTAACGATAATTCCTTGGCCATGGCCTTTATGCCGCGAGAGATTTCAGAAATTTGTTGCTCGCGGGGAGCTCTAGGATCACGACTTAGGAGTAATTGTAAATAATCGATAATGATTAATCCCAGTTTGTGCTTATTACACATGCGTCGGACCTTGGCACGCATCTCCATAACCGATATTCCACTGGATTCGTCGATCCAAAGGGGAATTGTTTTGAGTTCATTGGCAGTAGTGCTGACATTTTTCAATTCCTCTTTAGGGGCAAATCCATTGCGCAGTTTGATCGTATCAACGCCGGAGCGACTGCAGAGCATGCGTATAGCCAATTGTTCCGCGGACATTTCCAGACTGAAAAACAGAGTGGGTACGGGAGATATTTTCAAAGCAGTGGCATGTTCGGCGATATTGAGTGCGAAACTTGTTTTTCCCATGGAAGGGCGCGCTGCGATGACGATCATTTCCCCCGGATGAAATCCATAGGTCAGCTTATCGAGATCAATAAAGCCAGAGGCGACACCGGTAACTTCGCCGCGATGCTTGTGCATGCGATTGATGAGATTTGCAGCGTCATCAATTAATTTTTTAATGGAAACGATGGTGTCTGAAATGCGATTTCCTGAAATGGCGAGAATCGCTTTTTCTACGTCATCGAGAAATTGCTTCACATCGTCGACGCCGGCATAGGCATCCTCAACGCTCCTGGTTGCGACGGCAATGATTTTTCGAATGAGATCGAGATCCTTAATGCGTTCGATATAGTATTTTAAATGCGCGGGTGTGTCGATGCGATTGGCAATGGCGTTGATATATTCGTGGCCACCTACTTTTTCCAATTCCCCACGGGCGGCGAGTTTTTCCGCAACGATTAGCTCATTGGTCGCGCTGTTGGCGCTGTAAAGTTCGAGGAGAGCGTTATAGATCAAGCCATGCGCCGGAAGGTAGAAAGAATCCGGTGTAATTTTTTCTTGAATACAAGCCGTAATACTATCCTGACCACCATCGATGATGCATCCCGCAAGGAGCGCCTGCTCGCATTCCGTACTGAAGGGAGGTGTCCGATGGGTACTGTCTTTTGCTCCGACCACAAATATTCATCACTAAAATTTGTTAAACAATTCCATTGGCAAGCACAAATTTGATCAAAGTGTGAGCAACGTCAATGAAGCGGCCCCCTCCGCGGGCAACGCCCGCGGAGGGAGCCGCGATAGCGGTCCAGGAGGCATAGCCTCCTGGCAGGGGGTTTAAGGGGGAAGGATTCCCCCTTTATATTTACATCATATCGTCCATACCGGGACTGGGCGTATGGCGGCAAGAAGAGTCATCTTTTGGTAAGTCGGCGATGATACACTCAGTCGTTAGGAGTAATCCGGCGATGGAAGCCGCATTTTGGAGTGCGGTACGATTGACCTTCGTCGGATCGACGACACCGGCGGCGATGAGATCTTCGAATTTTCCCGTGGCTACGTTGTAACCCTGATTGCCGTTCATTTTCAGGACTTCCTGAACAATTAGTCCACCTTCGACGCCGGCATTTTCACAGAGTTGGCGTAGGGGTGCTTCGATGGCGCGTCTAACGATTTTGGCGCCAATTTTACCGTCCGGGCAGGGAATATCCAATTTATCGATGACGGCCGATGCGCGGAGGAGGGCGACGCTACCACCGGCGGAAATTCCCTCCTCGACGGCGGCACGTGTGGCGTGTAGGGCATCGTCGACGCGATCTTTTTTCTCCTTCATTTCCGGTTCCGTGGTCGCACCGACGCGAATAACCGCAACGCCGCCGGCTAATTTTGCGAGTCGTTCCTGGAGTTTTTCGCGGTCGTAGTCGGAGGTCGATTCTTCGATTTGGTGGCGAATTTGCCTAATGCGAGCCTGAATATCGCCGTGGCTGCCGTTCCCTTCGACGATGATTGTGTCCTCCTTACTGATTGTAATCCGCTTGGCGCGGCCGAGATCATCGATGGAGACATTTTCCAGTTTGATGCCGAGGTCTTCGGAGATGAACCGTCCCCCCGTAAGAATGGCGATATCTTCCAGCATTGCCTTGCGGCGGTCGCCGAAGCCCGGAGCTTTTACGGCACAGACGTTGAGTGTCCCACGCAACTTATTGACCACGAGGGCGGCGAGCGCTTCCCCTTCCACGTCTTCGGCGATGAGCATGAGCGGTTTACCGCCCTGGGCAACGTTTTGCAATAGGGGGAGAAGGTCGTTGAGCGCACTGATCTTTTTTTCGTAAATGAGGATGTAGGCATTTTCAAGGACACACTCCATGCTATTGGGATCGGTGACGAAGTAGGGGCTGAGGTAACCCTTATCGAATTGCATACCTTCGACGACTTCCAGGGAAGTTTCGATTGTTTTAGCCTCTTCGACGGTAATCGTTCCATCCTTTCCGACCTTTTCCATGGCATCGGCGATAATTTTTCCGATTTCGTTATCCCAGTTGGCGGAAACCGTAGCCACTTGGCGAATTTCCTCGGAAGTTTCGACTTTTTTGGAGGTACGCGCCAGTTCGGCGACGACGGCTTCGACGGCTTTGTCGATGCCGCGCTTGAGCATAATCGGATTGACGCCGGAGGAGACATTTTTCAATCCTTCGCGAAAAATAGCCTCGGCGAGAATGGTTGCCGTCGTCG
The DNA here is from genome assembly GCA_031284265.1 of Puniceicoccales bacterium. Lineage (GTDB taxonomy): Bacteria > Verrucomicrobiota > Verrucomicrobiia > Opitutales > LL51 > LL51. The sequence goes on from JAITAG010000045.1 coordinate 15,590, forward strand.
TTCCATCGCCGGCGCTATCCGACGTTTTAGAGGCGACTTCTTTCACCATTTGGGCACCGATATTTTCGTAGGCGTCCTTGAGTTCAATTTCTTTGGCGACGGTCACACCGTCCTTAGTAACGGTGGAGGTACCAAATTTTTTCTCAACGAGGACGTTACGGCCTTTGGGGCCGAGGGTCACTTTAACGGCTTTGGCGAGCGTTGCGACGCCGTCGAGCACTTTTTTGCGGGCTTGTTCTTCAAAAATCAATTGTTTTGCCATATATAAATCCTTTCAATTTCAAATTAGGGGTTAAACATTATTTAAACACAGCGAGCAGGTCATCCTGTCGCACGAGCATAAAGGTTTGGTTATCGTACTTCACCTCAGTGCCGCCGTATTTGCTGATCAGAACCTTATCGCCGACGGCGACGTCGAATCCGAGACGTTTACCGTCATCGTCCCGCTTGCCGGTTCCGAGGGCAATTACGGTTGCTTCCTGGGATTTTTCCTTAGCGGCATCGGGAATAATGATACCGCCTTTAACCTGTTCCTTTTCCTCGATTTGTTTGACGAGGAGACGATCTCCTAAGGGTTGAATATTTGTACTCATAATCAATTAATCATTAAGGGTTAAAATTCGCTCTCCATCCATTTATTTCTTTTCGTCATCGACAACTTCAAAATTTGCGTCCACCACATTATCATTGGATTTTTTATTTTCCGGTTGGGGTGGGGGATTATTTTGGGCACTGCCTTGCACATGCTTGTACATTTCCTGGGCGATGTCTTGAAAAACTTTGGTTAAATTTTCGGTGGCAGATTTCATTGCTTCCGTGGAAGCGTCGCTGTTTTCGAAAACTTTCTTAGCGGCAGCGATGGCCTCTTCCATTTTTTTTCGATCGGATTCTTGTAGCTTATCGCCCGTATCCTTGAATTGTTTTTCCGTTTGATAGACCATGCTATCGAGATGATTGCGGGCTTCGATTTTTTCCTTTGCCTTTCGATCGGACTCGGCGAATTGTTCCGCATCCTTGCGGAATTTTTCCACCTCCTCTTCGGATAATCCCGAGGCGCCGGTAATCGTAATTTTTTGATTTTTACCGCTGCCAAGGTCCTTTGCGGTGACGCTGAGAATACCGTTGGCGTTGATATCGAAGGTGACCTCGATTTGCGGGAGACCGCGGGGAGCGATGGGAATACCATCCAGGCGGAAAATGCCGAGAGTTTTATTTTGGGAGGCGAGGGGACGTTCGCCCTGGAGAACTTTGATATCGACGGCCGTTTGATTATCGGCATAGGTGGAAAAGACCTGCGTCTTTTGGGTTGGAATGGTTGTGTTGCGTTCGATCATGGGCGTTGAAGCACCGCCGGCAGTTTCAATACCGAGGGTAATCGGAGTGACGTCGAGCAGTAAAACATCGGTAACTTCTCCCTTAAGGACACCGCCTTGGATGGCGGCACCGACGGCGACGACTTCGTCCGGATTAACGCCCTGGTGTGGTTCTTTCCCTGCGATATCGCGGGCAATTTCGACAACCTTCGGAGAGCGGGTCATACCGCCGACGAGGACCAATTCATCGATATCCTTCGCCGTCCAGCCGGCGTCTCTAAAGCAGGCATTACAGGGCTGAATGGTCCGCTGGTAGAGGCTATCGCAAATTTTTTCCAACTGGGAACGGGAAAGGGTAACGTTTAAATGCTTAGGGCCGGAGGCATCGGCGGTGATGAAGGGTAGATTAATTTCCGTTTGCTGGGCTGAGGAGAGGGCGATCTTTGCCTTTTCGGCCTCTTCCTTAAGGCGTTGATGGGCGATGGGGTCGTTGCGCAGATCGATGCCATTTTCCCGTCTAAAGGTATCGGCGAGCCAATCGATAATAGCCCTATCCCAGTCGTCGCCGCCGAGGAGCGTATCCCCATTGGTCGCCTTAACTTCGAAGACACCGTCGCCGATTTCGAGGACGGAGATATCGAAGGTACCGCCGCCGAGGTCATATACGGCAATTTTCTTCTCGCCCTTTTTATCGAGACCGTAGGCAAGTGAAGCGGCGGTGGGTTCGTTAATAATGCGGAGGACTTCGAGGCCGGCGATGGTACCGGCGTCCTTGGTGGCCTGGCGCTGGGAATCGTTAAAATAGGCGGGAACGGTAATGACGGCCTGGGTAATTTTTTCACCGAGGTAGGCTTCCGCATCGGCCTTTAATTTGGCAAGGATCATGGAGGAGATTTGTTCCGGAGAAAAAATTTCCGCTTTTCCGTCGATCTGACATTGGATGGCGGCGTCGCCATTTTTTCCGGGAACGACCCTATAGGGCAAATTCCCCAGAATACCTTTAATTTCATCGTAGCGATGGCCGATGAGGCGTTTGGCGGAGAAGATCGTATTTTCGGGATTGGTAATTGCCTGGCGCTTAGCGGCTTGGCCGACGAGGCGGTCACCATTTTTGGAGAAGGCGACGATGGATGGGGTAGTGCGGGCGCCTTCGGAGTTGGGGATAACGACAGCCTGGCCACCTTCCATAATAGCCATGCACGAATTGGTCGTACCGAGATCAATACCTAAAACTTTTGCCATAGTATTTCCTTTCTTTAAATTGTTTCCTTTATAAATAAACTTTGTTTAGGCATTTGGACATTTGAGCAATTTCTTTTGGGAAATCCTTCGAACATCCGCGTGCGAAAACGTTCTATAAATACAAT
>JAITAG010000065.1 GCA_031284265.1 Puniceicoccales bacterium
GGCGAAGCCGCGGGCGGGCCCCTTGGGCCCTTCGGGCCTGTTCCCCGGGCGTTGCCCGGGGAACAGGCCCGGAATCCCGGTCCAGGGGATGGATCCCCTGGCGGGGATCCAAGGGCGCGTAGCCCTTTGGCAACTTTATCCATAGGGTGCGATTATAAACTTTTTTGTTGCATATTGTGGAATGAAAACCAGCGTCACTTCCTAAGTATTCATCATGGCAGATCTATTAGCGGGCAATGTTCTAGCAGTCCAAGCGGAGTGTCTTTCTCCTGTTTCCAATACAATTTTGAGGGGTATTATTTCGGAGGCGCTTAACTATGGAAGTGTCGAGGAAATTTACGGTTCCGTGAATGGATTTTGCGGTATCTTGAATCGCGATCTCATCGATCTCGCCTCGCAATCACAGCAAACAATCCGCGGTTTGACGTACACGCCGGGGACTGTACTCGGTACATTTGATTGGACCGAACGCTCCACGGAAGAAACCGAAACGCTTTTTACTATTTTCCAGGAATACGATATCCGTTTTCTTTTTATCATAGGGGGATCAAAATCCCAATTCATTGCCTTCGAGCTATCACAAATTGCGCAGCAGCGCCATTATACCATTCAGATCATTTCCATTCCGGATACCCTTTATAATAATCTCCCCATTACGGACCATTGTTTGGGATACGGCAGCGTCGCCAAATTTATAGCAACGACCGTTCGAGAGCTTTCCTGCTATGCGATGGCCATCGGAAATCATGACCTCGTCAATATTATTGAAATTGCCGCGGGCAAATCGGACTGGCTTGTGGCTAGTGCACTTTTAGGTGCTACGCCATCCGATATCGTCCTTTTACCCTCTGAAAGTTTTTCCGAGGAAAAATTCTTAAAAATGGTACAAAATGTTTTAAAGTCGAACCATTATTGTAATGTGGTAGTAACGGATTTTCTCGTCGATAGGGAAGGCAATTATATCACGGGTCAAACGATGGGGGTTTCCGAAAAATTAAAAGAAGTTTTGGCGGAGTCGTTGGAGGTGCGCGTTTTAGCGACAAAATTAGGAATGCTACAGTATAGTTCGGCACATTTTCTATCAAAGACCGATGTGGATGAGGCCTATGCATGCGGTGCTAAGGCCGTAAGTTTTGCCCTAGACGGCTTGACCGGTAAGATGATCACGATTTTACGTTCGGAAGGCAGTCGCTATGGAGTAGAGTATGGTGTTGCAGATTTAGCCAATATTTGTGGACATGAAAAATCGCCGCCCATCCACTGGTTCGACGAATGGGGAAAGTTGAATGCTAATTTTTCCAAATATGCCCTACCTTTAATCCAAGGGAGCGTGGTGATACCGGAAAGTAATGGATTACCAAAATTTGCTGCTTTAAAAAAATGAGCTGCTTTTATGTTTGATAAAGTTTTTCATAAAGTAAAAAAAACTAATGCGTGAGCCTTTTTATTAAAAATTAAAGAATAAAACTGCCGTAACAGCGAACGGTACGGAAACGCATATCCTAACTCACCTCCATTTTTGTGGAAGTGAGTGAAAATATTTTCCAGCCATTGCGGCCATGGAATCTAAAATAGATTGAAGGCTCAAAAAACAAATAAAACACTATTACTCTTCGCAAGAGCTATAAAATGGAGTTCTGGCGGCGATTTTCTTCCATTGAGCGTTTTGTTTTTTGATAAAATCTGAGTCTTCCTTCTCATCGGTGTCTTTCCAAGGTTTTTTTATTCCATCCCAGTGAAATATGAATATATCCTCTTCATTTATATATCGATAACAATCATTTGTTACGTTGTACTGGATAGGAAGAAAGCCCTGAGGTGTTTCCGGATGGACATTTTCAACGAGAAAAATTGAAACATATTCGGTGAAAATATGTTCTTCGCTATCGTATATAATGTAAGCCTTTTGCTCCTCGTTACCGGAGTCGTCATCGGAACTGTTCGTTTCAAAATTTGTCTTTTTAAATACATTTTGGCAGATCAAAATACAATGTTCCACAATTTTTTCTATATTCCAAAGTACGACACCACCACTAATACAACAATTTTCATCACTATAAGTATGATCTTCAAATTCATCTTGACCGGAATAAAGATCGCCTTGATCGCTGTAATCATCCTGATTACTGTAAAGCAGGTTGGCTCCAAATATCGGTTGATTGGGGCGTCTTTTACACATTTCGAATATATTCGATAAATCTTTATATATAATTATATCGGAGTCCAACCATAGAAAATATTCAATATTTGACAATCTCAATGGCAACAGTCCAGATGCCCATATGTCCGGGAAAAATAAACGTAAATTTATCATAAACCTATATAAGGTATCTTTGCTATATTGAGAATTCAAAAATTCCATCTCATCCCACTTTCCCCGTCCAATTTGCATTATACTCTCTACCAGGTCTATCGTTTGGCCCCCAAATGTTGGCATTGTTTTCCATTTTTCCTCACACAGGTCGATTGTATAAATGGTGCTATACTCATCGCCCATGTTTCCCAATTTAAGAACATTTTCTTCTTCAACCTTATAGAGAAAAATCACTATTTCTTTTTCATAACGATTAGTCTCTTTCAAGGACTGAATCGCGACTGCCGTAGGACCGGCGTACGGGTCATTGCAGGCGAAAACAAAGACGCGAGCTTCATCAGCGGAAGCATATGTCTTAAAAGGCGAACATAATAAAATTGCCAGCACGAATCTGATTCTGATATTAAATTTTAGAACTTTTTTCATAACAATTGGATGGGCTATTACGTTGTTAGTTTTCTGTCAAGAAAATAATAAAAAAATTTATCATAGTTGCTCATGGAAAACTATATCGTTCCTCAGAACGCACCGCGTCCATCTCCACTAACGGCACTTGGCTTGAGAAAAAACTTAATTTTATATTGAAAATTCATAAAATGTGTTAACCCTCTTCAAAGACATCGTATGGAAAAGTTCAGTAATCTGGTCGTAGAAACTATTTTAAATCGCAGCAGCGTCCGCTCATATAAAAGCGATCAAATTGATGGGGAAGCGTTGTCCGTTATATTGAAATGTGGCCTCCGCGCACCCAACGGCTGGAACCATCAGCCCTGGGATATCGTCTACGTCCAAGATAAAACTTTTCTCGATGAACTGAACTTTGCAATTACCTCCGATTCTAATAATAGCGTCTTTTATCATGCGCCAACGGTGGTCTTTATTTCTGGCAATAGAGACGATGAATATTACGCGGCAGATTGTCCATTGGCCGCAGAAAATATGGTGATTGCTGCCGCTTCCATCGGTATCGGTAGCTGCATTATTGCCTATCTTTCCAACTTTTTAAACAGTCAGGCAGGCCAAGTCTACAAAGAAAGATTAAGCATTCCGGAAAATTATGAAGTCTGCATAGCCGTAGCACTCGGCCACCCTACGGTTCCAATGCATCCGCATAGCTCGAGAGACGAAAGCAAGATCCGTAGGTATTAAATCTTTTATCAGAGGGCTCCGCCCTCTGGACTCCCGCAAGGAGTCGCGGACTCCTTGACCTCTTTTACGGCCAATCCATGGGAAATTTTCCCATGGATTGGCCGTAGGGTCAAAAACTTTTATTTTCCTTTGGCCGAAGCGCTGCGCGTTGCGCAGCGCTTCGGCCAAAAAGTCAGGTCCAGGGGATGGATCCCCTGGCGGAGATCCAAGGGCGCGCAGCCCTTGGCGCTAACTGCCTGATGGCACCGCCTTATCACCTGGCGGAAAACTTATTTTATGATAGTTTTCACCCGCTTTCTCCACATCCTCCAAATGGGTAAATGGGGGCCAATTTTTGTATCCACAAAATTGCTCATACTAACCCGCCACGGCACTGGAAGTAATTGACAACTCCTATAAAGCGCCATTCCTATAGTAACCACTGTGACAAAACGGCAAATCATGCCCAAATAATTCCCTAGAAAAGGAATAGAACTGACCACATGATTGGTTACGTGAAAAATTAATGAACACATAGCAAATCCTATGATGTTTTTACTTTTTACAAAAAAATCTCTTTTTCTATCGATTGCAGCTACTCTTTCATCGTGTTGCTCAAAACACAATAGGGTTAGCGATTGAACGGCTCTATGGTAAACAATAATCTTCGCCCGTCCTTTATAAAAAGCATCACAAAATTCATAATTTGTTTTTAATTCGTTTTGAATATTACTGTCGTCGGATGCAAAATAATCTCCGATTACCCTTACCCCATTCCAAATTTCTGCCCTGATATTCCTCATTTTGGCTTCGAATTTCCCCCGTAAAGATGTCGGTCGGTCAAAAATTTTTCCGCCGTTCCCTATTCTATTATCACCATAAACTAAATTTTTTTTAATTTCCCCATCTTGGGCAACAATCAATCTTTCAAATCGCTCCAAATGCCAATATACCCCATTTCCAACTTCTAAATACATTACCGATTCACCTTTTTCATTTTTAGATAATTTTTGTTTTCCTGTAAGGCTTTTTTTTGTAAAATTTTTTAGAAAACTTTCAACACTATTCCCATTTTTAGTTTTCCTATCATTTTGAATTGCTTCCATAAGGGCCGTCTGATCCCGTAATTCCAGGTTGAAACACATGATTTTAATGTCACCTTCAGACTCATCGATTACGCCATTGGGTAAAATTTGCTCGCTATTGGTCTTCGCATATCCTATTTCATAGGGAGCATTGCCAGAAATAATACCGCTTTCCCTATCCTGTTTTATTCCACACTTGCCCAATCTGAATTTCTCACGAAATGCCTTGGGAAGACGCGACGTATTGACTCTGATTGCCGCTGAAGAAGAAACTGCCCCTGTTTCTCTTGCTTTCGTTTGGTAATGGGTCAACCATTTTCCCTTAAATATGGAAAGTAAGTAGCTCAACATGATAGCACCTTCTCCCTTTTCTTAAATTTCTCTCCTTTCATCAAATATACACCCATTATATTATAATTATAATGGCGAGAAACACCATAATGGCAAGCAATAATGACAATATTGCCAGAGAGGCCCGCCCTCTGGGCGGCTGTCATGGGGCTCCGCCCCATTGCCCCGCAAGGAACGTAGTTCCTTGACCTTTTAACGGCCAATCCATGCGAAATTTTCGCATGAATTGGCCGCAGAGGGAAACTCCGCCCGGCGCGAAGCGCCGGGCGGAGTTATTTTTTTTGGCCCTTCGGGCCTCTATTTACCCTGGTCGAGGCGCTGCGCGATGCGCATCGCCTCGGCCAAAAGAATCAGGCCGCCCGCGGCTTCGCCGCGGGCGGGCCTTTTGGGCCCTTCGGGCCTGTTCCTCGGGCGATGCCCGTGGAACAGGCCCGGAACCCCGGTCCAGGGGATGGATCCCCTGGCTGGGATCCTAAGGGCGAGGAGCCCTTAAACAACCATCCCCTGGCGGGAGTCCAGAGGGCGGAGCTCTTTGGGCAATCTGCCCTCCAGCCTTGGAAGAAAAGGGAGTGTTGTCAAATTTTTTTAGGGGATAATTTTCAGGAAATATTTTTCTGAAAAATAAAAATAATTTGCGTTTTCCGCTTGACAGGATTTATAAATTTGAGATAATTATTTTATGATTATTTCAGAAATGCAGAAATGCAGAAATGCAGAAATGCAGAAATGCAGAAATGCAGAAATGCAGAAAAAGGTAAAAAGTAAAAGTAAAAGCAAATCCTTTACTTTAGTTGAAATTGTTTTTACTATTTCTATCATCGGTATTTTACTGGCCATACTTCTGCCGGCGATGAGTGCCATAAAGTTAAGCGCACAAAAAGTAAAAGACGTCTCCAATCTCAAAAAAATCGCCGAAGCCTGGCGCGAATGTGTCATCAACCGCGGCTGGAGTATTGACGGAAAAGATTCATTGGTTGCATATTACGCAACTGTTTTTATAGAGCAATTGGCAGGGCGTGGCAAAACTAGTCTTTCGGATATGGTTCTTAATGATTCCTATGTGTGCATTTCTCCAGGTGATAAATATGCTTCAAAAGTGGTCAAAGAATCACCCTGCTACTTCAATATTAATGACAAAACCATTACCTGCACAACGGCTTTTGGAATTGAAACAAATTTTATGGTTTCCAGTAATCACTTTCTAAGCTATTGTTTTGTGATGGGGTTACCCTCAAACGTTCCGCTTGAAACTACGCCCATTGGTTTCACTCGTGGTCTACGCGAAGATGGAAAGTGGGACGAAAAAGCTGGACTCTATGGCAGTAAAGGCGGTTATGTGGTCTATTGCGATGGCCATGCGACTTGGTTCGATGGCAGTAAGTCAGCAAAGTTTTTAAAGTGGGGTCAATCGGGCTATACAAACGATATCCGCGAAGCAGTACCCAGTTCTAGTTGGATTACTTGCGGTAACCCTGGGACAAAGACAGATTACAAAAGCGACGGAAAACTCGTCATCCTTTATCACGCCGGTACCGGTGGAACGTGAAAATTTTCAACGTGTCGTTTGCTCCTACCCTCTACCTTCCAGCCTGAGAAGAAAATTTGTAGCTGTCAAGGTATTTTACTAATTTTTAAAATAACTTTCGGTCCAATGAACGGTAATGGATTGCTTCCAAGAGATGATTTTCAGAAATGTTCTCCGTACTTTCCAAATCAGCAATCGTCCGCGCTACCTTCAAAATGCGGTCATGGGCTCGTGCCGATAAAGCTAGTGTGTCGATTGCCGAAGTCAAAAGTAGTTCGCAAGTCTCGCTCAAAGAACAATATTTTTTCAAATCTTCCTGATTCATCTTTGCATTTGTAAAGTTATTTACTTGTTTACGCTGCTTCTGAATTTCGCGTACCCTAATAATCCGTTCGCGTATCGCTGCGGAATCCTCCATCGACTGCTGCTGACGCAATTCCGATGTATCAATGGGCCGTACATCAATATGAAGATCAATGCGATCCAGTAGCGGTCCACTGATCTTCGAACGGTAACGTTGAATCTGTCCCGGCGAACAGAGACACTCCCGTTTCGAATCCCCTAAAAATCCGCACGGACATGGATTCATTGCCGCTATCAACATGAAAGAACAAGGAAATTGTACCTTTGCCGCACTGCGCGATATGGCAATAAATCCATCCTCCAAAGGCTGACGCAATACTTCCAATGTCGATCGACGAAATTCCGGTAGCTCGTCCAAAAATAATACACCATTGTGCGCCAAAGAAATTTCTCCCGGTATCGGATAACTCCCCCCTCCTAATAAACCGACGTCACTAATCGTATGATGCGGTGCCCGAAAAGGTCGCTTGACTTCACCAATGGAATTAACCCTTTGACATGAGGAATATATGGATAAAATCTCTAAAAATTCTTCCAATGTTGGCGTCGGCATAATCGTCGGAATACGCTTCGCAATCATCGATTTTCCCGATCCCGGCGTTCCAACCATTAGTAAATTATGCCCGCCGGCTACGGCTACTTCCACTGCCCTACGCAACGCTTTTTGTCCCTTTACTTCAGAAAAATCGACGTCAAAGTGATTTTGCATCCTATCTGCCGTAAATTCCATATTCACCTTCGGTAACGCTATTTCATGAGATAAAAATTGAACCATTTCACATAAAGAGTTTGCCGAAAAAATTTCAATATCGTGGACAAATGCCGCCGTTTCTGCGGAAATTTTCGGTAAAATCAGTTTTTTATGATACTTTCTCGCCTGCATGGCTAAGGCAATACACCCTGCAATGGGTAGCAATTCCCCTGATAAACTCAATTCTCCAGCGATAATAAAATCACTCAAATCAGGCAAATTCGCCTGACCCGTACTTTTAATTACTCCAAGCGCTATCGGTAAATCGTAAATTGGCCCCTCCTTTCGTAGATTTCCCGGCGATAGATTGACAACGGTACGCGTTTTGGGCATCAAAAATCCATTATTCATTAATGCAGAACTCACGCGATCGTGTGACTCCTTGACAGCCATATCAGGTAAGCCAACGGTGATAAACCGAGGTTCACCCGGTAATCCTGTATTAACTTCAACCAAAATGGGAATGCTTTCAATTCCCATAACGGCACCCGAATGGACTTTGGATAACATGCGTTCTATGCCACCAATCGACATAGAAAATGTCAAGAAAAAAACTTTTCCATAGGGCTCTGCCCCCTGGACTCCCACAAGGAGGTTTGTCATGGGGCGCTGCCCCATGACCCCGCAAGGAGTCATGGACTCCTTGACCTCATCTTGCAGCCCAGCCAGGCGAAGAATTCGCCTAGCTGGGCCGCAGGACTAGTTTAGAACTTTTATTTTTCCTTGGCCGAGGCGATGCGCAACGCGCATCGCCTCGGCCAAATTAATTAGCCCGCCCG
>JAITAG010000064.1 GCA_031284265.1 Puniceicoccales bacterium
ATGGAAGCAAGATCCTCATAGGAAGCGGAAAAAATATGGTGAATTTTCCCGCTAAAACGCTCTTTTAGTCGACAAAAAGTTATGGGGCCAACATCCGGGAGTGCATTCAAAATTATCCACCCTAGAATTTCTTCTTCGTTTTCCATGGAAAATGAAATCGCACAAAACTTTTTTCCTGTCGACACTTTTTTCTAGACTCATTGCAAAATTTATAAAAGCTGGCCGTAATTTATGCATAAAAAACGTTTTACTAGATATTTAATTCTATTTTTTATGGTTCCGGTTGCCTTATCGGCCAAACGAAAATTCACGGAACACTTCCGTTTTCTCGGATTAGGCATTAACCGTTGCATTTTGCTTGTCCACAGTGATCGAAGAATCATTAGAAATCAAGATGGGAAGTGGATCCATTTGAGGGACGGCACCTGGTTGCATGTGCAAACTTGTGCTATCCACGCCAGCCCTCACTTAGACCAAGGGAGCATCGTTCGTTTTAGCAGCATCCGTCGATTAGATAGATTTTCCTGGCTAGCGACTGAAGAACCCACACCGGTCCCGGCACAACCAGACTCCGTCCCAGCACAGCCGAATTCCATTCCACACCAAAATTATCCCGATCCAGAAATTGTTCGACCTCATCCCAACTGCCCGCCCAAATTGTGGCACAAATGCGAACAAATTCCACAATCCACGGGTTGCTAATTCGCTCTTTGAAAAATTTACCCTGAAAAAAATTTGACAACGATAAATTTTCTTCTCAGGCTAGGAGGTAGAGGGTGGGAGCGAGCGGCATATTTAAAACTAAAATTTTTTAGAATTTAGAATTTAATTGAAAAAATCGAAGCTGAACTGTTGTTCTTCGGACTTAATTTTGATTTTTCGGCGCAATGCGCCGGGAGCGATACTGCCTTCGGCTTCGAGCGAAGAGAGGACTTCATTGGCGCGCTGGATAACCGATGGGGGCATGCCGGCGAGCTGGGCGACGTGGATGCCATAGGATTTATCCGCCGCGCCCTTTTCGATGGAGCGGAGAAAAATAATTTCGCCATTCCATTCCTTGACGACGACGTGAAAATTTTTAATGCGACTCAAATCCTTTGCCAACTTTGTCAATTCGTGGTAGTGCGTTGCGAATAGGGTTCGCGGACCAAACTGCCAGCGTTCATGCAAAAATTCTACGATTGCCCAGGCAATGCTCAGCCCGTCGTAGGTACTCGTTCCGCGGCCCACTTCGTCCAAAATAATCAAACTGCGCTCCGTCGCATTGTTTAAAATATTCGCCGTTTCATTCATCTCGACCATGAACGTCGACGTGCCACTTGCCAAATCGTCGTTGGCGCCGATGCGTGAAAAAATGCGATCCACAAGGCCCAATTGGCATTGTTTCGCCGGTACCCAACAGCCCATTTGCGCTAAAATGACGATCAATGCCACCTGGCGAATGTAGGTCGATTTGCCCGACATGTTGGGACCCGTAATGAGTGCGATCTGTGTCTCGATCGAAGAGAGTTCGGTATCATTGGCGATAAAGTCGCGCATTCCGGCCAGCATCTGTTCCGATTCCTTGATAATTTTCTCCACGACCGGATGGCGCCCCTCCCGAATGACGATGGCGCAGTCGTCGATAATTTCCGGCTTACAGTAATCCCAACGCTTCGCCAATTGTGCCCAGCCACTTAAAACATCGACCTCGGCCAATTGCTCTGCCAATTCGTAGAGCGGTGTACTGTCCTCCAAAATATCGTGAACAATTTTCTTCAACAGTTCCTGTTCCCGTTCGATCAGGCGATCGTTGGCCGATAGAATCTCCCGTTCCTTTTGTTTTAGCGCTTCGGTGACATAGCGCTCCCCATTGACCGTCGTCTGTCGGCGAACGTAATCGGTGGGAACGAGGTGTAAATTGGCCTTCGTAACCTCGATGAAATAGCCAAAGTTATTGTTATACTTTACCCGTAAGCTTTTGATACCCGTGCGCTGCTGCTCGCTGCGCTCCAATTCACAGAGCCACTCATTGGTGTGCTGAACCAGGTTCCGCAAGTGGTCGATTTGCTCGTCGAATCCATCGCGAATGTAACCGCCATCGGCGATGTCATTGGGCAAAGTATCCGCCAATGATTTTTGAAGCAGCGCGAGTAATTTCGGAAATAAATCGATTTTTTCCGCCAACGCTGCCACCTTTTGGGCTTCAAATTTTTTCAATGTGCCGACAATTTCAGGCAACTGCAGCAGGGTCGAACGCAGGGAACCGAGTTCCCGTGGATTGCGAATATGATTGCCGATGCGCGTCAATATGCGGGGAATATCGGCAATCTGGTCGAGGTACTGCTTGAGCGAATCGACCATTTTTATTTCGCCTACGAAGCCGCCCACAACGTCGTGTCGCCGGGTAATTTCCGTCCGATTGATGGAGGGTTCTACCAGCATTTTTTCGAGCAAACGGGCACCAACCGCCGTTTTCGTATGGTCAATTAGGGAAAGTAAAGTATTGATTCGACTACCCCTAGCGCTGCGAAAAAGTTCCAAATTACGCACCGTATTGGAATCGATGATCATGGCGTACTGCTGTTGAAACTTTCGAATCCGCGTGATATTGCAGGGTTTTTGGCGCAAATTGTCCGCGACGTAGAGAATGAGTGCGCCCGCCGTCCCAATGGCGGAATCGGCCGAATCGATGCCGTAGCCGGCCAGGCCGCTGACCCTAAAATTCTCCAGCAATAGCGATAGCCCGCGTTCCGGATCGAAATAGTAATGGGGCAATTCGGTAATCGCACAATTTGCCGAAAATGATTGAAACATTTCGCGGTCCCGCGTTGGCAATTGCTCGATTTTTTCCCTATCGGTGACGTCGATGAGTATTTCCCTCGGATTGAGTGCGACGATGAGGTGCGCAAGGGCATTTAAATCGGTGCCATCGGCGATCTGAAATTCCCCCGTGGAGACCTCTAACCAGGCAATCGAAACCTCCGTTTTATGTAACTTTAGGCTCAACAAGTACTGATTATACTTGGGATTGAGGAAATTTTCGGTGATCAATGTTCCCGGTGACAGTATCTTTGAAATTTGGCGATTGACAATTTTTCCGGGGCGAGCGACTTCGGTTTGATCGCAGATGGCGACCCGATGGCCGGCCTGAATCAATCTTCTGATATAGGAATCGGCGGCGTGGTGTGGGATGCCTGCCATGGGCATATCCTGTCGCTTTGTCAGGGTAATGCCGAGGGTTTTGGAACCGATAATCGCATCCCCATTGAAGAGTTCATAAAAATCGCCGAGGCGGAAGAGCAGCAGCGTATTTTCGGGAATTGATCGCTTCAATTCCGCATATTGACGCATCATGGGCGTATCGATAGAATCTTTTTCCGGCATGGGAGAAATAATAAATGCCTTTCCCCAAAAGCTCAACTCAAAAGAACGGCGCCACCAGCGACTGTTCCTAGGGACCATGTAATCCCATCGATTGGGTAGACCCATGCTCCAACTCTTTATTTTTCCACGGGTCGATTGCTCCTAGTGTACCAGCTGATTGCCGCCGTAAAAGATAACTTGATGGGGAGGATCGTCTCGGAATGCGCAGATCCATTTAATTATATTATCCTCCATGGAAATCACATCATCCTCAATGGGAAAGTATCGCACAGACGTAACGGGTAACTCGGTCCTAATTTCTCGATCGCCGGAAAATTTGAACCGTACCTCAGTTGTAACAGGTTTATTACCCGTTAACATACTTTTAATGCCAATGATGATCCCATTTTCCACTTTTTCGGTGAGGACTAGTTCGCCATCTCGGTCCTCAAATTTCATATCGATTTCAACACCATCAAATTTTAAAAGTAGAATGGGATTAGAAATAGACATAAGGGGTATATTCACAAGGGAATGTCCATCTCTAACACCATTTTGACCGCGCCAGGCCAATGAAACTTGTTTGAGAACATGAAAAGCATTCCGTTCATCCAATCCCAGTCCTCCTTCTAACTCATCCAATTCCACTTCTCCTTCTAATTCATCCAACTCCGATTCTCTTTCTATTTCTGGCCTTATCAGGTAATTGAAAAACACTCGAAAAGCCTCCTGAATGCTTTCGAAAGTTCTCCCTAGAGGGGGGAAAATTTTGGGAGGAACGCAGAATTCTTTTTCTCCTATTTTTAATTTCAGGATACTACGGGGAAGATCCATTAAAAACATCGACGCCCTTCTATAAATCATCGCTTGCCTGGAGATGATTTCTTGGTCGGCTTCTCCAGCGAAGAGATCATCAAATTGAGCAAAAATTTCAGCCATTTCTTCGATATTGTTTGCCGCCATAACCGCTTGGCAAATAGCCGGATGGGGATTGGTACAAAGATCCGTTGAACTACTGACTGCATCAATGGAAGTTTGGGAAATATCCACCACTAAAACCGGTACATTTCGCAAAGCGGGATAGGTCAAACAATAGAGTAGGAGTTCGGCGTAAATGTCGCCGCCAACTGGAATACCGCAACGTTCACACAAAATATCCATCAGGCCTCTTTCTTCCGTTGCCTGATCCAGAAAAACACAAATCACCGCTTTCGCAAATTCCAATTGACTGATATCGCCTTGTTCGTATAGTCTCTGCATTGCAAAGAAATGCTGTTCCAGATCACGTTCCACCAGAGGGTCTCCCGTTGGAATTCTTAGGAAACGATTTGGCAGCCTATCGCCTTGGGGCTCTGTTCCGGTACACAATATCGAGGGAAAAAAACATTGCATTGTGGCCATACAATTAGTTTCTCCCGACATGGAAAATAATAAACTCCCCATAACCGCCTTTGTTTTCAACGTACCATCCATTCCTCCATGCTATTTATTCTTTACATCATTTCAAGCTCAAAATTTAAATTTGCGTAATCAGAGATTGATTCGATCCCTATCCACAGCTATTGCCATGGACAAAACATTTTTATAAAAAAATTTAGTAGCAATAATCCGCTAAAAATGTAATTATTTCACTTTCTGTGAGACGTTTCTGTTCCATGGTATCGCGGTCGCGGAGCGTGAATGTTCCATTTTCAAGCGATTCGAAATCCACCGTAATGCAATAGGGCGTACCAATCTCATCCATGCGGCGATAGCGGCGGCCAATGGCACCACTTTCATCGTATTG
>JAITAG010000010.1 GCA_031284265.1 Puniceicoccales bacterium
TATCCCACCCACAAAATGGCTGGGATTCGGTTACTGTCAAGCGTTTTGGGAGATAATATTCCAAAGCCATCCGCCATCCGTGTCAAATGTTCCCCCTGAAAAACGCGAAGATTTAAAACCTCAGGAAGGATTCGAAAAAATTTTCATATCTCCCTAAAAACATCGAAATAATATGCGATAAAAAATTTTCACTTTTCTCGTTGACATGCCGCAAATTAGTACTTGAACTCGGTGAGAAGGATATGGAAGAGGAATTATTGGCGTGCACTAAAAAGTGGCTGCGTTTTTTGATCGTTGTTAGGGTATTATTCTTTGGCTTCAATGCCAATGTGGCTGTGGGTAGAACGTTTCTCCGAGATGTGGCAACTGGATTGGCGCAGGATCCAAACGCAACCGAGGAAGAAATCAACCATAGGCTCGGGCACGTTCACAGTGATCGATTAGCGCAACTCTTACAAGAAAAAGATGCCAATCGCAATACACCCCTAGGCGTGGCCATGGAAAACGGACAAAGGCCGTTTATAATTTTTGCGATCCGACAACTTACGAAAAGTCGTCGAGGCCTCGAAAAATTGTTCAAACTTTTGCCGGATGTCCTACACAATTCAATAATGTCTTGCATAGACAATGGGACCATGGACGTTGTATTCCGTCGACTAGAAAAATATCCATATCTGGTATATGAAATTCTTCGATCAGAATGTATTTCCGGCGATCCCTTGTTTCATGTCCTTGTGAGAATAGCTAGAAAAAAAAGATTCAAAAAATCACTGGCAATGATACTTAGAATACTCGGAAAAAATCCAGAACTCCTGGTGAAATTACTCGAAATGACAGACGGTTATTTCCCTCAACACAATTCAATTTCTGTGGCAGAATGTAAACCTGTAAGAGATATTTTAGTGAAAAAGCTGAAGAATGCCAAAAAAGCACTGTCCAAATCACAGCCCATACTTCGATAGGATCATTGTTTTCAGGGCTTTGCCCAAAAAAATAAAGTATTCTGAAAATATCGAACGGCAGGGACCGTTGACCTCATATTCCATGCATTCACAGTTTTGCAAACGCATAGGAAAATGAATACGGCGAATCTGTTCACGGAGGAATGCATTCAAAAAATCTTCCATCGGAAAAAATAAACCGCAAATGGCACTTGCGAGTCAACTTATTGCAAAATAAGATTGCCATCTTCCTTCGGAAGATTACGAATTTAGAATGGATAATCCATGGGCGATGAAAAAAAAATTGTTCTAACGGGCATGCAGCCAACGGGAACTCTCCACCTCGGCAACTTTCTCGGCGCTGCCCATAACTGGCAGAAAATGCTCGACCAGTATGCCTGCTATTTTTTCATTCCCAATCAACATGCCATTACCGTTCCCCAAATCCCAGCCAATCTCCGCAACGCAACGCTCAATTGTGTCGCCCAATATGTCGCCTGCGGCCTCAATCCCGAACGCTGTACAATCTTTGTCCAGTCCCACATCATCGGCCATACGGAACTCGCCTGGGTTCTTGGCTGTCTAACCCCACTCGGTCAACTTCACCGCATGCACCAATTTAAGGATAAATCGGCAAAGAATGAAAATATTTATTCCGGCTTACTCTACTACCCGGTGCTAATGGCGGCGGATATTTTACTGTACAATGCGGATTTTGTACCAACGGGCGAAGATCAACGGCAGCACGTCGAGCTTGCCCGCGACCTCGCAGAAAAATTTAACGCAACCTATTCCGAGACATTTACCATTCCTGCGCCGCTCATCGAAAAAACCGGCGCGCGTATCATGTCACTCCAATCCCCGGAACACAAAATGTCAAAATCCGATCCGGATGGCAATGGAACAATTTATATCACGGACGAACCTAAAATAATCCAAAAAAAAATCGCCACCGCAGTTACCGATTCCGGAAGTAGTATTAGCGCCAACCCAGAACGTCCAGGAATTGCAAATTTACTCAATATTTACTGCGCAGCGACGGGAATGGCCAGCGCCGACGGAGAGGAAAAATTTAAGACCTACACCGCCTACGCACCCTTTAAAAAAGAGGTGGCAGAGGCCATAGTTGCCCTGCTGGAGCCCGTACAAAAAAAATATCGGGCAATCAAGGACGACAAAGAATATCTACAATCGGTCGTCCGAAAGGGCGCAGAAATCGTTCAGCCCATCGCCCGTAAAACTCTTTCAAAAGTTTACCGCAAAGTCGGCTTTCCCGATCCATGAAAATTTAAAACTTTTCCGAGTTTTTATTACTCATATTGGGATCGAATGGAAGACATTCGGACTAATCTAAAGTGTATTGGTAGGCGAAATCAAACATTGACAAAAGTCCGAAAAACTTTATAAAAAAATACCTCGGATTTGAACATGTCGCTTGCTCCCACCCTATGCCACCGAGCTTTGAAACGATTCGCCAATTTGTCAAGCGATTTTGAAAATTATTCTTCATAACTCCGATTTGAGAAATAATCCGAAACGTATTAATAAACAAAACAAAACATTGACAAAAGTCCGAAAAACTTTATAAAGAACTGCTTGGGGCTTGAACATGTCGCCTGCTCCCACCCTATGCCACCGAGCTTTGAAACGATTCGTCATCCTGTCAAGTGCGATTTTTGAATTATTTTTCATAATTCCAATTCGAAGAATTATCCGTA
>JAITAG010000058.1 GCA_031284265.1 Puniceicoccales bacterium
CCAACTTTTAACGAGGATCTATTAATCACTTCGTAATACTTTATGGGATTACCGTCCTGGGTGAAGTAGTCGACAAATTGTATGGCGTAGACATTTTTAATCTGGGGAGCCCATTCGCCACCTTCAAATTCCTGGTTGGCAAAGGTCGACGCGGCATAGAATAGTACCCGTTTGTCAAAATTATCGTGGCGGATCATTTGCATTTCGACGATGATGTGTTCCCGATTGGCCGTGATCGCGTGGTAATCCATGGTCGCAAAGGAACCGTGGCCCTGCAGAGGAACTTCCAAACGCCCATGGTCGGTGAGTTTGACGGGAGCCAGATTAATACTTTTAAAGAGCTCGTTGATGAGCGACTCTGCAGTTTTGGGATCGGACATCATAATTTTGAAGCCCACATCCGATGTAGCCCTAATAAAATGAGTCATCCCCGTAGCACCTACGGGAGCATCGAAGCCATCAAACGGCGGTCCATTATACCGATTCATGGCTTCAATGATATTCCGAAAAAATGATTCCCGTCAAGAAAAATCGTTAAAAAAACTCGTGCTATGACAAAAGTTATCAAGAATTACAATTCCTTTGTTTTCCAAATACCACAACTTAGCGGCGGCAGCTCTAAGACATTGTGTTCCCAGAGATAGGTTGCGCGATTTTCATCGAAAAATGAAAAAATATCGGCAATTTGTTTGAAATTATTCTTAAAAGTGGTGGTAAAATGGACTTTTTCAAAGTGTGGATTTATGGCGAAGAGAATTTGTTCTTCACCGCACTCACGCGTTTCATTGAATAGTACTAGCACAGCCGAATTATTTTCTTGCCCCGTAAAAATCCGGATGTATTCCTTCGATGGACATTCCTTTAAGTGAAATAATTTTGAAGTTTTACGAAATTGGATTAGCCGTTGCACGTATTTATAGGTTAAAAAATATTCCCGCTTGCGATCGTAGGACAAAGCGTTGAGATCGCCGCGTTGATAGGTGTTGTGTATACCTTTTTTGGAATGGAGCCATTCCGTTCCTTCGCCTAGCATCGGTACGCCGAGCGATAAAAATAAAATGGCGAGTGCCAAATGGGTTCGACGGATATCGGTCAACGTCGGAATCATTCCGCTGTGGTTCGCATTTTCCGTAATAGTATCGATCCAACAAAAATCGTCGTGAGATGATAAATAGTTGATACTTTGCGCGGGAAAATTTGAGCGAAAAGCTAGCGAACCTTGTAAAAAATAGCCTATTCCTTCGACATTGCCGTTACCCGAAATGTAAGACTTTATAAAATCGCGAAATTCATCGTTCCACCCCTGCAAATTCGTCCGCTTAAGGTCGTGGCCAACGTATCTGCGAAAGCTCCACGGCTCTGCAATCATAATGATCGATGGTTTAATTTTTTGTAAACGTTCTTGAAAGTTTTCTAAAAGTGGCAGACCGACGAGCTCGGCGAGATCGAAACGAAATCCATCCACGTCGTAAGTTTTTACAAAATGCTCCAAACTATCGCCGATTATTTTTTGAACTATGGGATTTTCAGTGTGCAGGTCATTGCCACAACCGCTAAAATTTAGTAAATCTCCATTGCCATTCGTGCGAAAATAATATTGGGGATCGATTTTATGGAGGTGGTTGGGCTCGCCGACGTGATTGTATACGACATCTAAAATTATTGCCAAATTATGATCGTGGCAGGTTTGAATAAGGCGGCGAAATTCGTCAATTTGCGTTCCATTTGCCGAATTGCTGCCGTAGGCACTCGCCGGAGAAAAATAGTTGACCGGCATATAACCCCAGTGATAATCTTCTTTGCGAGGATTATCGAATTCTTGGATCGGTTGCAATTCGACGGCATTGATACCCAATTCTTGCAAATAACCGCTTTTAATAAATTTCTCCAATCCT
Source organism: Puniceicoccales bacterium (assembly GCA_031284265.1). Taxonomy (GTDB): domain Bacteria; phylum Verrucomicrobiota; class Verrucomicrobiia; order Opitutales; family LL51; genus LL51. The sequence goes on from JAITAG010000058.1 coordinate 1,896, forward strand.
TTAAACCCCAATTTTTCTTCGGGAGTCATTCCCAAGCAATGTGCCGTCAAATCGCGCACATGGCCCTCATAGATGATTAAATTTTCTCTGGGTGGAGCATTGAAATGATGTTTGACAAAATTTTCTTCGACAATAATGCCCGGACCTTGGCAATTGACGGCGGCTTTGGCGTAGGGATCGAGAATTTCGGTAAAAGTTTCGCTATCATTCGCTTTATTTTTTATACGAAACATGTAATATTTATGATTTAAATTTTCATCTATTTGGGCATGCCAGACGCCATTGGGAAACCGTTCCATTGGAGATCGGATAAAATTTTCCGCTAAAGATGGTTTCCAGCAAACTTCTACCGCCCATACCCGTGGCGCGAACAGGGCAAAAAACGTCCGTTGGCCTTCGATCCAAGCTCCCAATTTTTCATCGGTATCCTGCGAGAAAAGTAATCGCGCGTCATCAACTCTGATTTTTCCATTGTCACTCATCATAAAAGCGATCTCGCGCAGATCAAAATGGCTATTCGTAAGTAAAAATTGTAATATATGTTGCCCTGTTTTTTGTACACAGTATTCCAGATTTTCAATTCCGGGACGCGAAATAATATTATTTTTACAATATCGTGGCAAAGGTAGCCATTCCCAATGCTCACTGACAAACTTAAATTGGCCGTATTCCGGTAACTCACCCTGCGGTATTTTTAAAATAAAATACGATTTTTTTTGAATAATTTCATATTTTAACCGCCATTTTTCATCGAAGCCGTCGGATAACCACCGATTAAAATCTCCTGCCACATAAAATTTCTCACCGGATAAAATGGAGCGGGGCATGGCGTCATTTGACAAAACAAAAACAGTGGTTTCATTTTCTTTAAAATAACCACTGGTTTCCGCAAAATCCAGTAAGGGGATTGGTAATAAATCGAAATTCCGAGGCGTGCCATTGATGAGTAATGTTCCCGAAAATTTTACCGATTTTCCTTTACCCAGATCTCGATCAAAGAACAGCCATCCCTGCTTTTCATTTACCCACTCTGCTCCTACAACATTTGCCATCGGGTATAGATTAAAAAAATAAAACTTTTTACAAACATATTTTACGACTACGGGATCACAGCTCCGAACATTGAATGGGATTATCGATCGAAAATTCCACCACTTTTTGTTTTAGGATAGCACATTCGATTTCGGATTCCCAACTTTTCATTTTTTTTTCCGGACCCTTTAAAACGATTTTCAATGCCGTACATTTTCCGTTTTTTTCCTCTAAAAAATTTTCCAAAAATTGCTCAGTTTTTCTATTCGATATCACAATTGGTGAACCTTTATAACGCATATTAATTTCATAAAAAAATTTCTGTCGCGCACTGTGATTATCATCGATCATTTTGAGTGCACAAATTCCTTCATTATCAATTGCTATCGCAATAATTTTTGATTGATACTCGTGAAAACCAATGGCAATAAAAGGCTTTATGTGCAATTCGTTCCAAACTTCGTCAGTAATCGTCTTAATTTTCATAATTCATTCCGGGTAAAACTGAGACATATCGCTATCAGAGCTCACAAAACATGTCAAGTGAAATTTTTTATTTCCCATGAAATTTTTCCTTGAAAAAATTTCCATAATGCTTTCCACTGCATCCATTGCGATGTTGTCCTATGTTTTAATATTTTATACGTTTTTCACTTTCATGCTTAATTTATGTTTTAGCGATAATCTACATTATTTCTTACTGCCTCTTTTCGATGAACATGGTGCGAAAATCTGTGATGTTTCAGGAAGACAAGTCGATTTGATTGATAGTAGGAATTTTAAAGTCTTAGATATTACGATTCAAATTTTTTCAAAAAATAAAACCGATCCGTCGCAGAGTATCTGCATCACGAGCGATCAAGCCAATGTCAATTCCATGGAAAATATTGCGACAGGTAGCGGTTTTATTACCATTTCAAGCGATGAATTTTCAGCAACGGGTAGCGACTGGAAATTTTTCGGTAATTCCAAAAATTTTATACTTAATAAAAATGTACAAGTACTTTTTAAAAAAAATCAAATTAGCGGTAGATAAATGGCAATTATTTGCCTTCTTTTTTGCTTTTATATCTGTTGCCTCTGCATCGGAAAAAATTCCGTCGGATAGTCAGCAAACAAAAAATCAACAAACCTTAATCACAAGCGATAAACTCGAGATCACTTTAGGCGAAAATCAATCGGAATTTTCATTCACGGGAAATGTCAAATTATCAGCTCACTTATTTTCTGCAACGTGCACCGCAGCCAAAGTCATAACCTTCGGAAAAACAGTGAACTTGACCTCGGATCTCGATTCGATCAAACAAATTTCAATTACAGGACCATTGCTTCTACAGCAAGGCGAGCGCTCCTGCAGCGCCGATCGCGCTGAAATTACCACAACCGATACAACCGTTGTCCTTTCCGGAAATGCTACGGCAAAGGACCCGATGGGTACCGTTTCCGGCAACGAAATTCGTATCAATTACGCAACGAAAAGTATCGAAATTTCTAGCGCCCCATGCAGTCAACCGGTAACCCTGGATGTCACTGCCAGAGGGCTCCGCCCTCTGGACTCCCGCAAGGAGTCGTGGACTCCTTGACCTCCTTTTGCGGCCCAGCCAGGCGAAGTTTTCGCCCGGCTGGGCCGCAGGGGGAAACCCCTGCCCGGCGCGAAGCGCCGGGCGGGGGAGATTTTTTATCTTTTATTTTCCTTGGCCGATGCGATGCACAATGCGCATAGCCTCGGCCAAAAATTAGGGCCCGCCCGCGGCTTCGCCGCGGGCGGGCCCTTTGGGCCCTTCGGGCCTCATCCCCGGGCATCGCCCGGGGACAAGGCCCGGAACCCCGGTCCAGGGGATGGATCCCCTGGCGGGAGTCCAGAGGGGCAGGGCCCTCTGGAGTAGCTTTTATGGGGATTTCATAGCCGATAAATTTTGTACAAATATTTCTAGTCAAAGGGAAGGAGAATCTTAAGGTAGGTGAATAATGGGCGATTTTGAGAATGCGTACAACTTCGAAGACGACGAATTTTTTTACAGTCAATGGTCTGAAAAAGACTGGAAATTGTACCTCGAAAAAGCCGATCTACAGGTATCGCTTTTCCTGAATTTATTTGTTTCTTCCCGCAACATCGTCAACCACATGGAACATATCGCCATTCAAATGGGTTGGATGAAAAAGGGACGCGAATTCTTTCCTGGGAATTTCTTTCGGAGTAAAAATGATCCGGAAACGATCCATACCCATCCGGTTACGACCATCACTCGGGGACTTTACCATTTTCTTACCAAGAACTGGGAAATTTATTTGGAATCTTCTAAAACTGCGGATATTAAGCTCTGTTGGCTCTATGCCCAATTACTCAATAACGGCGAACGCAACGCACTCTACGGTATTTCCTGCATGAATGCTGGAGATGAATCTCTAGCGGTTTGCCATTTCAAAAATGCCCTTCAAATCCTCAATCTTACCATGGACCTCATTCAAAAAATCCCTAAAGATACGCTCAAAATTAACGTTATTTTTCACGATGCGCTCATTGCTTGCTTCGATTTACGGGAAATTTGGTTAAAGGTCATGGAATCCTGTAAAAATCCCGACGAAGGCGATGACGATGAGAATGATGATAACGACGATGACGAACAGAGTAATAACGATGATAAACTATGATACTTCCCCAACTGCTCATCGTCGATGATGAAAAAAATACGCGTGAAGCCTTAAAAAAATTGCTTTCCGCCGAATACGATATCTTCCTTGCGGCCAGCGTTGAGGAAGCCTTGCAATATATCGATGGGCAACAGTTTCGTGTAATCATCACGGATCTGCGTCTCGGCGGTAATACTTCTGGCCTAACGATCATCCAACATACTACGAAAAGAAATATCCCATGCGTGATGATGACTGCATTTGGAGATGTCGATACGGCCGTCACGGCGATGAAAAATGGAGCCTTCGATTTCGTCACCAAGCCTCTCAATTTTCAAAAACTTAAAATTACACTTAAACAGGCCGTAGATTATAAAACTTCTGCCCTTTCGCCTTTTCCAAACCCTTACGATCACTTGCTTTCTTCAAATGCCCATGTTCTAAACTTTGGAGGTATCGCTTCTGAAAATTCCCCATTCAAGCGGATTTTAGAATATGCCGTTAAGGTAGCCAACAATCGAGCCAATGTATTACTTTTCGGCGAAACGGGAACGGGTAAAGAAATTTTAGCGCAAACGATCCATAGAGCAAGTCCGCGGAAAAATCAACCCCTGATCGCTATACATTGTACTGCACTTTCAAGTACGCTCTTGGAAAGTGAGCTGTTTGGCCATGAAAAAGGTGCATTTACGGGCGCTACGGCAACACATATTGGGTATTTTGAGGCAGCCAATTACGGAACAATTTTCCTCGACGAAATTGGTGAAATCGATGCTCTTACGCAGGTAAAACTTTTACGATTTTTAGAAACGAAAACTTTTGAGCGTGTCGGCGGAACGCGTCCGATTCACATTGACGTACGGATTATTTCCGCAACAAACAAGAATCTGGCACAGATGGTTCGCGAAGGTACTTTTCGGGAAGACTTGTACTATCGACTCAATGTTATCGAACTGAAATTACCACCACTCCGCGAACGAAAGGAAGATATTCCGCTACTTTTTCAGCACTATATCGAATATTTTTGCCGCGAAAATGCCCTCGAAATTATTCCCGTAATCTCAGCCAAAACCATGGAAAAAATGATACACTATTCCTGGCCAGGTAATATTCGGGAATTAAAAAATACTTGCGAAAGCATCATCGCCCTCCTCCCTAGAGGTCAAAAAGAAATCACCGCAAACGATCTCGGCGAAAAATTTTCAAGCATTGCTTAGTAGCTGTGCCAAAAGCTACTCCAGAGGGTTCTGCCATCTGGACTCCCGCCAGGGGATCCATCCCCTGGGCCGGGATTCCGGGCCTCATCCACGGGCATCGCCCGGGGATGAGGCCCGAAGGGCCCAAAGGGCCCGCCCGCGGCGAAGCCGCGGGCGGGCCCTTAATTTTTGGCCGAGGCGATGCGCGATGCGCATCGCCTCGGCCAAGGAAAATAGGAACTAAAAAGTTTACCCCTGCGGCCCGGCCTGGCGAAGAATTCGCCCGGCTGGGTCGCAAAGAAGGTCAAGGAGTCTGTGACTCCTTGCGGGAGCCCAGAGGGCGGAGCCCTTTGGCAAGCCTCCTTACGGAGAGCATAGGGCAGAGCCCCTTTTGCTTTAGCTTGTATTCTTTGGAAAACTCAATTTATTCGATGTGCGAAATGTCATTTTTTTCGTGGAGATTTCTATCACTTGGCTACGGTCTAATGGGTTTGTTATTTATACTTGCCTGTGTAGGGATTATTCTTGTCATCGAGCGTCTATTATTTTTCAAACGATACGATATTGATCCGGCCATTTTTTTAGATGGGATTCGCAATCTTCATGGAAAGGACAAAATTTCCGAGGCGATCGATCTTTGCGAGCAAGACAATTCACCCGTTGCGAACATTATGCGAACGGCGTTACTCAATTGTACTCTTCCGGCGAACGAACTTAAGGCGCACATAAAATCTGTTGCGCTTCTAGAAATTCCTCGCTGTGAACAGCGTATACTTCCGCTGCGTACGATTGCGAAGGTTGCTCCTATGCTAGGGTTAATCGGTGTGGTCCTAGCTTTTTTCAATGCCTTTAAAAGTCTTCAGGATACGGGATTAAGTTACACGAGTTCGAATATTTTTTCGGAGGAAACCACTGCGGCGATGCTACTGATTACGGTCAGTTTAGCGATCAGTATTTTTGCTAATTTGGCCTATAATTTTCTTTATGGCAAGGTACAATCGATGATTTACCAGCTCGAGTGGACTTACAATGAGGCGTTACAAATTATTTTTTCAAAAAAATAGTTATGGCTTTTCGCGAATTTCAGTCCCATCGAACCCTTGTGGCCCCGGACACGTCTTTAGAATTTGGTGCCGTTATTTCTATTTTACTCTTTATTTTTGGTTTGTCATTACTGGGATCGCGTTTTGTTTTTTCTCCGGGTATTGAAATGGGATTACCTCCATCGAAAAACGTCGATTTACAGGCGACATCCGGAGTTCTCAATCTAGGTCCCAATGGAATTATTATGTTTGATAATCACATTTTAAAAATTGAGGATCTATTTGCTGCGGTCGAGCAATTTTTATCCCATAAAAAAAATCCGTCGAGCATTACTCTACTGGTTTGCATTGACCAGTGGGTACCCTTTGGTTTTGTCGTACAAGTTACCGATATTTTGAAGTCTTTGGGGTGTCAAAAAATTCAAATCGCCTGTGAACCTAAAAATGTTTCATAAAAATATATTGAAATTTCCGCAAAAGATCCTAGACTGTACCCATGGGAGTGGGAATTGTATTGCTCGAGATATTGAGTTGCTTTTGCACCATGGTTACGAAAAGTGAAAGTTCGCCGACGATTCTCCGATTGACGCCGGCACAAGTTGCGAAAACACTGGAGAAATTTATCGCCAATGGAACCGTAAAAAAAGATACCCTTTTCGTCTGGGATATTGACAATACGCTAATTTTGCCTGGATCAGATTATTCATCGTTCGGTGTAAAACCTACTTGTTCTCGATTTTCCAAAATTATTCGCGGAATGCAGAGAAAAGGGGTGGTACATATCGCCCTAACGAATGCTTCTCCATTCAACAATGAGCTCAAAATTGAAAGAGGCGTTTTGAAACTAACTTCTGTTCCTCAAATTGCGAGCATTTATCCCCATTACATTTTGAAGACCGGAAACACTAATAGGCCATTGACCTTTGAAAGGCTTCGCATTGAGGGTCTAAAGCATATCGGTATCAATTTTATAAACAGCGAATGGAAAAAACTTCCACGGGAATTGGAAATCATACAATTTCACCATGATACAAAGCAAGATCCGGACGAAAAAGAACTGTCAAAAATCGTCAGCCGCAGTGGTAAAATCCTCGAGGTATGGACCGATGCAAAGGATCAAAAAGTATACCGCCACATCCAATGTGATGCGATTGTACCGGATTTCGAACCGAATGATCGGAAACGTCATTTTATACAAAGCGATAGTAATCTTTCCGAGGTCCTTTGTCGTCCCATTTTTCCAGTGGCATTATTTTTTGCAATTTTATCAATCTTTACACCCAATGCCACCACGGACACATTAAGGGGGATATTTTGCGATCATTTCTGGTCGAATATGAGAAACGAACCGGCCGAAAATTTTCCAATGTCATCTTTATCGATGACACTCTGGCCTGCGTTGAAAATGTAATCGAAGTCATGGGAAAAATCGGTATGCCATGCATCGGGATTAATATCTTCACCCTTTCGTAGGCTTCCGAAGACTAGGAACTTTATTCAATATCCAGGCGGAAACGGGGATGGAATTGCTCATAGCATTCTCGCATCCGTCTCTGGTCTACATGGGTATAAATCTCCGTCGTTGAAACACTTTCATGGCCGAGCATCTCCTGAATCATGCGCAAATCGGTACCATTTTCTAATAAATGCGTCGCAAAGGAGTGGCGCAACATATGGGGCTTTGTATTTTTCGTCACTTGGGCCCGTTTGGAATAATCTTTTAATCGCCGCCAGAAAGTTTTGCGCGAAATAGCTTTCCCTCGATTGCTGAGAAAAAGTGCACTTCCCGTATGTTTTTTCATGAAATGCAGACGGGCGGACGACAGATAGCATTGCAGAGCGGCTCTGGCACAACTGCCCATCGGAATACTTCGCTCCTTATTGCCCTTACCCGTAACTTTTAAAAAATTATTTTCGAAATCAAGTGCCTGAAGCTCCAACGAACATAACTCGGAAACGCGTAAACCACTGCCATACATCAATTCCAACATCGCGTAATCCCTCAGCCCATCCGGCCTATTGCGATCGGGAATGGATAAAATTTTTTCAATTTCATGGAGCGATAGCGTATCGGGAATCTTTCGCCGCGGCTTCGGTAAAAAAATGTCCTCCACAATATTTTCTAAAATAATTTTTTCACGGACCAAAAACGAAAAAAAACTATTCAATGCCACTAATTTCCGCGCCATACTCGAACGCTCATAATTTTTTTCCAACAGAGATTCCACCCAGACAACAACCCAGCCGCGATCCACAAATTCAATCTCATTTTCCCCACAGAATTGACAAAATAATCGTATATCACTCCCATAGGCGTCGACAGTGTTGTCGCTGACAGCTTTCTCTAATTCCAGAAATATAAAAAACCGTTCCGCCGCTTCTAGCAATAACATTGAACCACGAGTCCTGAAAATTGATTAAAAATTGATTTTGTCAAGTTTATGGGGCGCTGCCCCATACCCCGCAAAGAGACTTGCCAGAGGGCTCCGCCCTCTGGAATACTTAGATATTGTATTCCTTCATGACATCTGGGATAAGAACGGTAGTATGTGGAGCATTGTAGAGGAATTCATCGAGAAACCAATTACGGGAATCTTCATTACCGTGGGTCAGGATGATTACACGGGGATCGAGATTAATGGCAGCTTGTAGTAATTCGTCGCGATCTGCATGGCCGCTCAAATCAAAGCGTTCGATTGTAGCGCGTACAGAAGTGGAATAATTTAGCGCTGAAAACAGGAAATTTGAGCCTATACTCGTTGCTAATAGATGTCCTCCCGGCGTATCCGGATCACAGTAACCTACGAAACAAATGCTATTTTTTGCGTTTCCAAGGAGGCATGCTGCGATGTTATAGGACGGCGTATTTTCGACCATCATGCCACTGCTCACGACAAAAATCGTTGGTTTGGCTGGTTCATCACCGGGTTTTAAATATTTTACACGATTTAAAGAAATGACACCAAGGTCTCTGAGAATACTTTTGCGAAAGGTTAGCGAAGGATATTTTTTTGCAATTTCGTCGAAGGTATCCACAATTGCTAGGCCTAGACCGGAACATATAATGGGTACTTTTTTATCGATTTTTTTTGCTTTCACCGCTTCGTGTAATACGGTTAAAATTTCCTGGACTCGTCCGAAGGCAAAGGTAGGAATGAGTACGGATCCGCCTTTTTGTAAGGTATGTTGAATGGTTGTGATAAGACGTTCGATTTCCAATGAAACTTGTTTTCGTTCCGTACGTTCCGTAGCCCCTCGCGTCGTTTCCATAATCAGTGTATCGATCTTTTCTTCGGGCCACTGTCCTCCGGGAAGAATCTTTTGTTTACGAAATAGTACATCTCCCGTGAAAAATATTTTCCGATGTTTGTAGTCCAACATCACACCGCTCGCCCCAGATACATGCCCTGCGTCAAAAAATTCGACATCAATTTTATCGTTACCCTTGCGAAATGTACGCCGCATGCCATATTTCATTTCAAAGAGATGTTCATTAAGTGCAGCAATTTCATTCAACTCAAAAAGTGGATACGCTTTAATACCCAGTTCTTTGCGTTGATGCTTCATTACGGTGTGGCTATTTTCGAGTAAAACGGGCATAAGTTCCCGTGATTGGGGTGTTGCTAATAGACGCGCTTGGGGTTGGTCGCGCATCAAAACGGGAATTGCACCGATATGATCTAAATGACAGTGGGTTGCGATGACAAAATCGAGTGAACCCGGTGGAATTTCAGAAAAGTTGGGAAGTGCATTTAACCCGGTTTCTTTAGGACTCATTCCCGCATCGACCACCATATTAAACGGTCCAATCTTCACATAGTGGCAATTGGCACCGATATCGCATTCCGGATTTAAATCTTTAAAATACATCACTCAGAAATTACAATGTAACAAAATTTTTTCAACTGTTTAGTCCTCCCCATCGTTATTTTCCACCCATATTCTAAATTTTCGTAATCTTTTCAAGACTTTTTTTGTGCAAAACATTGGAGCGTCGTTTCAGAAAATGTCTTGACAAAAATTAAAAAACTTTAAAAATTAAGGCCAATTTTTTAACGCGTTGCTTACCCCTCCCCTACGCCTCTAGCTTTTTCAGTTTTTTCGTCTCTGTCAAGCATAACAAAATCAGTGATATAAAAATACATCGGGCTTTTTTGCGCGCACCATAAAATCCCGAATGGTTCCGATGGCCTCATTGTCCATATCTTCTAAGACATAATGTCCCGCATCTTCGTAGCGTATCACGCGGGCTCCGTGGAAAAATTTTTTCCACTCCTCTAAAAACCATTCCGTAAAACAAAAATCGCGGTCACCCCATAGAATCAAAATCTTTTTCTGACTCAGTAAAAATAGCGCATCTTCGATTTGTGTCAGCGTTTCCCAGGAGGGATGCTTGCTATGGAGCGGGATATCTGCTACGAAACTTTTCAAAGCAATGCGATTTGCCCATGAATCGTAGGGGAAACAATAGCCTTCCGCCGTTACCGGATCGAGTCCTTTTTCCACTGCCATAAAATTCGCTCCCCGGACAAATACGTTTAATCCGCGAATGAGTAGGCTGCCGATGAGCGGTAACTTGCAAATGGCAATGCGGACTGGAATCTGCGACGCATGGAATGCCGCTCCATTCATAATCGTTAAACTCTCGATACGTTCCGGCCAGCGCTCTGCCAATGCCATACCAATGGCGCAACCCCAATCGTGCATTACAAGATGAAAATGACCTAATTTCAAATGTTCAATGACCTTTCGCACATTGGCAATGTGATCGGCGAGGTGATAGGTATATTGCTGCGGCTTATCTGAAAATCCGCACCCCATGTGATCGATCGCAATGCAGCGAAATGTGGAACGAAGATTTTTGATCAAATTGCGATAATAGAACGACCATGTCGGATTTCCGTGGAGCATAACCACGGCATCGCCTTCGCCCTCGTCCACATAGTGAATCCGATTCCCTTCCCCCATATCCAAAAAATGATTTTTAAAGGGGTACACTTCCCTAAGATTTTGTGGCAATGTTTTCATAACCGTTTAAAAAATCAACCATAATACGTAAACTTTCCTTCAAATGGGTATCGAGCGGCTTCGATTTCTTCTTGGCTTTACCCGATGTTGCTTTTTTCTCCATGTCACGTTGTTCAGCCACATCGAGTAACACGTTTTCAAAGGGATCGTTATTTTTGGCCATGGCTTTAATCCGTCGATCGATATGGCGCTGGATGTACTCATCTTCCCATTTTTCGGCGCGACGTTTTGCTAAATTTACGGAAAAACTCTTGGTATCGATAATTTTTTTGAGCCTTGCGATCCGCTCATCCAATAGTTGAAATTCGGGCAACGATACCTGTCTTTGTTGACTTAAACGTTTCAATTCCTGAATTTGCTCAGCTTTAATCTTTTTTAATGCAGAAAACTTTGCGGGATCAATGGTATCCCATTCGATTGCATGGGGTAGATCGGATTCGCCGACGGGTAAAAGCATATCGAAGGATGGCAAAATGATGTCTGCTTCCACGCCCTTAATTTGTGTCGAAATACCGCTGGGACGATACCATTTTTGAATCGTTATCTTCGATGCCCCCAAATCTTCTTTGTACCTGAATTTGGAAAACAGTTGTTCCATGGGAAGCAAGACCTGGACGGTTCCTTTTCCATGGGTATTTTTATCCCCCACGATAATGGCTCGATTGTGATCCTTGAGCGCACCGGCTAAAATTTCCGCAGCGGAGGCACTCATGCGTGAAACGAGTACGATAAGGGGACCATCCCACAAGATTTGACTAGATCTTGTATTGAAGCAATCGATATTGCCATATTGCCCGCGGACCTGCACAATAGGCCCATCAACGAATAGTCCCGCAACTAATATGGATTGTTCCAAAATTCCTCCATTGTTATCCCGCAGATCGAGAATTAAGCCGTCGATATTTTTCGCCTTTAATTTTCCAATCAGGGCAACCATATCGGTGACGCTATTAGAAGTGCCGACATCTTTTTCATTATCGCCATAAAAACTGGGTAAAGTGAGGACGCCAATTTTTGTCTCCCGATCATTTTCTTTTAGGGCAAAAAATTTTGCACTGGCGCGACTCTCCATGATTTCGATTTCATCGCGGACCAAGGTCACCGTTTTTTGTTCACTGATATCGCCAGAAGGTTGGATGGTTACCAAAACTTTCGTACCCTTTTTCCCGCGCAATAGCTTGGAAATCTTAGTCAGTAACATACCGGACACATCGACGTGTTTTTCATTTTCCTGGGCGATGGCAATGATGCGATCGCCAACCTGAATATCTCGATTGCGTGCGGCGGGACCGCCCGGCACGAGTTCGCTGATGATGCAGTTGCCATTATCGTCGCTCAAATAGGCTCCAATCCCGACGAAGGAATGGTGGAGCGCCATCCGCAAATCCTCCATGGACTCGTGGGACATAAATACGGTATGGGGATCATAGGTCTGCGAAATACTGTTAATAAATTGCTCCTGTACGATCCACGGTTCCAATTGGGCAATGTTGCGTAATAAACTTTTGTAGCGTTGCTTTATATTTTTTTTAGCGAGTTCTATCTTTTCCGGCAAAGTCAGTGGCAGTTTCACATTTCCACCATCGAGGTAAAGGCGATACACATTGCTCCAAATAGACAAGGGTTCACAGGTGCTGCGATTCGTTTTTAAAATAGTCGCGATGTCAAAGCCAATTTCCCAATTTATTTTTGATTTTTCCTCTTTCTGCGCATCGGGTTTGAAAATTTTTGGTACACTATTGCGTTTCATCGCTTCGGTTAAGAAACGCATGGAACGGCGATGTTTACTTTTCCGGGAAGCTTCGATGATATCCCACTCTCGCTTGCGTTCCGAAGACTCCTGTAAAATAATTTCGTTAACGATTTCGAAGTTGAGGCGATCTTTCCATAATTTTTCGAGATCTTCCTTGGATTGTTGAAATTTTTCTCCTTCGCGATCGACGATAAAGCTAGCGTCGGAATAGAGCTCAAATTGATTCAGGTCAATGCATTGAAAAATCCATTGTACGCAGTCGCAAACTTTTTGGCGGTGGAGATCAAAAATCGAAAACCCTGGGGCCAGGCTCCCACCGTTAAAAAAGGCATACAACGTCGATGCAAAATAGTTCATAAAATAATCGATTTCCTTTTGTAAAAACAACGTTTTTGATTTGTCGATATGTTCAACGTATTCCTTAATACCGTTTTCAGCGTCGAGATTTTCGAGCTTTTTGTGGGCATAGTGAATATCCTCGAGACATTTCATCATACAAACCGTTTCCAAACGCATGGCGCTAGTCTGTTCCAACGGCACGAAAACGGGTTTCTTGAAAGTCAGTTCCGCACTTGTTTTTTCACGTTTTATTTGATGATTCTTAGACTTGTCTTGATTCGAAATATATGCTTCAGGCGTACTTTTTTCAACACACACACAATGGTTGAACATACAAAGTGTACCTAATAGTGAAAAAATTCTTCGAATGGATACCATCTAACGGGCTTCATTATTCCCAAGCTTCCATTTTTAGCAAGAATAATAACACTTTCGTAAAGTATACCGATTCTCGTACCCAAAACATTTGACGCCCAAACTAAAAAAGTATTTAACAATACTCCCCAATCGTGACCCCCATGTGTGGGATGAGGAAAAGGATGGAAAAAGTCCTTTTTGCCTCGTTTTTATCCCTTCTCCCCACGATTTTCCTCAGCATTCCTTTTATCCTCGTAAAAAATAAACTTGCCTCTCGCCGCCTAGGTCTTACCCATTCCCCAAGTAGCAGGCATAGTATAGAGGTAATACGCGAGCTTCCCAAGCTTGAATCGAGGGTTCGATTCCCTCTGCCTGCACCCCGTTTTACTTTATAATCTTTGAAATACTTTTCGTCACATGTCTACTTTGAAGTTATATATGGGCCGTAAACGGTTTGTTACGGAGAGCGTATCCGTCACAAATTCCAATATATCCTTCGAGGACTTATAGGCCATGGGGCTCTCATCGAGTGTATTTCCATTGACACAACTTGACCAAATACCACTCATTTGTGTCCGGTATTGATCGAGTGATAATGCTTGGGCCTGGGTGCGTGACAGCTTACGTCCACTGCCGTGGGGTGCGGAATAGTTCCAGTCGCCGTTTCCTTTACCCTTTCCAATAATAGCGCCATCAGCCATAGAAAAAGGAATAACCAGTGGCTCATCTTTTTGAGCAGAGATGGCGCCTTTACGAATAACCCTGTGTTCAAAATCGATGTAGTTATGGATACTTTCTATGGCCATAAGTCGATCGCAGGCAATTTTAAAAAAATTACAGCCGATTTGGTAAGCGATTAACGCGCGATTGACACGAGCATAAAATTGTGCGAAGGTCATATCTGCAATATATTCTTCGGCGGCTGCACCGGACAAAAATTTAATGCTACTTTCATCGGGCGTTTTCTTCTGCGCAAGTTTTTGGTGATACGTCGCCACCTGTAACCCAAAATTACGACTTCCCGTATGGATGAGCAGCCAACGGCATTGGTCTTCATCCCGATCAATCTCAATAAAATGATTGCCGCTTCCTAGCGTTCCCAGCGAAGTCCATATGCGTTCAACTGGCATTTTGAGCTTCGCTGAAATGGTACCAATTTTTTCCTTAAACACATTGAGAGGCATCGAATGATCCGTCATATGGGCGTAGGCCGCTTCGAACGATTCGCAAACGGATGAATGGAGTACCCTGCCGGCAGGGATATGTTTTCTAATGTATTTGTCCAATTTATCACAGGCCACATTGCCCTTCCCCAAATTATAGGCGTTGATACCACAGCCGATATCCACACCGATAAGTGAAGGAATAACATATTCATTACAAGTCGCCGTAAATCCAACGAGAGCCTCCCGTCCAAAATGCATATCGGGCATGATGCGTACCTTTGTGCCGGCGAACAAGGGATGATTCAGGTATTGCAAAACTAAACTCTTACAATTTTCGTCCATCGCTTTGGCATAGGCAATTGCACTATTGCATTCTCCATTTATAATAATTGGCTCCATTTAACATAACATGTACACCCTGTTTTCTGTGCGCAAGTAAAAAAGTCTTTTTTATCCAGAGGGCTCCGCCCTCTGGGCTCCCGCAAGGAGTCGTAGACTCCTTGACCTCATTTTGCGGCTCAGCCGGGCGAAGTTTTCGCCCGGCTGGGCCGCATGGAAAGTTTTTATTTCCTATTTTCCTTGGCCGAGGCTATGCGCAACGCGCATAGCCTCGGCCAAAAATTAGGCCCGCCCGCGGCTTCGCCGCGGGCGGGCCTTTGGGCCCTTCGGGCCTCAACCCCGGGCGTTGCCCGGGGTTGAGGCCCGGAATCCCGGTCCAGGGGATGGATTCCCCTGGCGGGAGTCCAGAGGGCAGGGCCCTCTGGGTTAAGTTTCGGAAAAGACGCCGACATTGCGGAAGCGTACGTAACGTTTTTCGAGGAGTTGTTTGGGTGAAAATTTTTTTAAAACTTTCAGATGTCGCAGAATAGCTTCTTTAGTGGAGGCAAATACGGCATCGGGATTGCGGTGGGCACCGCCGAGGGGCTCGGGTAAAATTTCTTCGACAATGCCGAATTTCAGTAAGTTTTCTGGGGATAGTTGCAATGCTTCTGCGGCTTCCGGTGCAAATTTTCGATCTTTCCAAAGGATAGCGGCGCAACCTTCCGGAGAAATAACTGAGTAATAGGAATTTTCCAAAGCGAGTACTCGATCTGCCACGGCAATACCCAGTGCTCCACCGGATCCTCCCTCACCAATGACGATAGAGATAATCGATGTTTCGAGGCGTCCCATATCGCGCAGGTTAACGGCGATGGCCTCTGCGACGTGGCGTTCTTCGGATCCGATACCGGGGTAAGCGCCGGGTGTATCGATGAAGGTGATAATGGGCAAGGAAAATTTTTCTGCTAATTTCATGAGGCGCATGGCTTTTCGATAGCCTTCTGGGTAAGGGCAACCGAAATTGCATTCGATATTTTCATTAAGCGATCGTCCTTTTTGTTCTCCGATGACCACAACTGGTTCGCCATTGAAAGTTGCGAAACCGCCGATAATTGCACAATCATTGTTAAATAGTCGATCGCCATGGAGTTCTTGGAAGTCAGAAAAAATGTTATCGATATAATCTCTGGAGTAAGGTCGATCGGGATGCCTTGCGATGAGCACGCGTTGCCAGGTAGAAAGATTGGCAAAGATATTGCGTTCTTCGCTGGCGATTTTTTGTTCAAGGGCACGAATTTCGCAGGAAATATCGACTTTAACATTTTGAGAACGGGCAATAAGTTCGTCGAGATTTTTTTGTAATTCACGCAACGGTTTTTCAAATTCGAGAATATACTGCGCTTTAGAATCTTTAGACTTTCGGCCAAACACTGATTTGATAAAGCAATCCAACGTTCTTTAGGCAATAAAATTTTTTGCGGTTTATTTTTGGAAGCGAATAAACTTTATCGGATGCCAATCGAGAATATTGGGATACCAGCCTTCGATACGGGAAGATACCAAGTGGCACATGGATTCAAAGTAGATGGGAATAACGGGCATTTCGCTTATCATGAAAGTTTCCGCATCGAGCAATATTTGGGAACGTTTAAGGGAATCCTTTTCCTGGGAAGCTTGGGCGAGCATTTGATCATAAGTTTTGCTATGCCACTGGGCATGGTTATTATTATTGTTAGAGAGCAATAGGTTTAAAAATGTGCTTGCGTCGTTGTAATCGCCGACCCAACCTCCGCGGCAGATACTAAATTTATGTTGCCGGCGCTCCACCAAAAAAGTACCCCATTCGATGCTCTGTAATTGAACATAAATTTTAAGATTTTTGCGCCACATTTCTTGGACCGCTTCGGATATAATTTTCCAATTATCGCTCGTATTGTATAGAATCGTTATGGGGGGAAATCCTTCTCCATTGGGGTATCCCGCTTCGGCGAGGAGCTGCTGGGCTTGTTTTACATCGTTATCGAAGAATTTGGAGCTGCTATAATTCATCGTTCCGGGTGGCACAAGGGCATAGGCTTCAAATCCTTGGCCGCGGTTGCGCAATTTCCCTATGGCGTCGCGATCGACGGCTAGACTCAATGCTTTACGTATTTTTACATCGTCAAAAGGTTTTTGTTTGCAATTGAACCAATAGAAAGAAGTCCCCAACGAAACCGCTGTGGGGAGTATACCCTGGGTGCGATAGAACTGGATTTTATCAGCGGGGACATTTTCGGTAATATCGAGTCGATCCGTAAGGAACATATTTTCTTCGGTTGCGGGAGAAATGTCTGAAATAAAGTGGACATAGTCGATCGTTATATTGGAGGCGTCCCAGTAGCGCTTATTTTTCTCGACGACGACCTTATCACCGACTTTGAAAGATTTTAACAGATATGGGCCATTGGTGACGATATTTTTCACCTGTGTCCAGCGATTACTGCGGTCAAAAAAGTCGCCCGATCGTTCGATTGCTTTGCGGTTAATGGGAAGCCAAGCCCAATGTGTCAATAGGGAAGGGAAAAAATCGAGGGGCCGATCGAGCGTCAATCTGAGGACTTTGGAGGACAGGGCTTTGGCGCCCACGTAATCAAAGGAAGAGAATTCGCCATTGTAATAGGATTGGGCGTTTTTGAGCATGAAGTAGAAATCGACCCAGGGCGACGCAATGGACTTGGCAAGTCCGCGTTCGATGGCATCTGCGAAGTCTTTGGCAACGACGGGATCACCATTGGACCAGAAAATGTTATCGCGCAAGAAGAAGGTATATTCCAAACCATCTGGAGAGCATATATAAGATTGGGCCATCCCTGGAACGGGGCGGAGGGTGCGAGCATCGGGGACAAAGAGACCCTCGAAGAGTGCGGTAACGATTTTAGATTCGGCGAGACCGGGGGCGAGCTGGGGATCAAAAGTTGCGGGTTCGATCGCATTGCCGATGCGGAGGATTTGTCCTTCCCGTTGGAAACATCCGGAGAAAAGGACAATACAAACAAAGAAAATAACTCTACGAAAATCCATGGTCCACCGGAAGATGGGGCCTGAATAAGTGATAGCAAGGAAAAAATAGAAATTGGGTTGTTTTTGACGTTTTACAAAAAACATTGCAAATAAAAATTAAAAATTAGAATAAAAGAAAGAGGAAATAAAATGGGAAAGTGGATTAGCAGGATGGGCTTAGGGCTGAAAGTATCTTTACTTTGCCTATTGGGTATTGCTTTTAACGGGGAAGGATTAGCGGCAGCCAAAGCAACGCCGCCCCCCAAAGCGCCGTCAGAAATAGTAGCAACGCCGCCAGACGGCTCAGAAGCCAATCCAGGCTCTTCAAAACCAGATGAAAAGAAAAAACCAGATGAAAAGAAAATAGCAGAGAGAATATTGGAGGCGTATGAAAAAGAAGATAAAGAATATGGAATATGGAGGAAATCAAATGGGAAACCTGAAGTATGGCAGAAAAAAATAAATAACCGATATGTGTTGTGGCAGGAGGCGACGGCGGCGGCAAGAGGTTCTAAACCGGAGAAACCGAAATCTCCATTTAGAGGAAAAACTGCAGACATGTTAACAGAATGCAATGAATGCACTGATGACCCTAAGGCAGATAAGGCAGATGTATATGAATTAGGATTAACCTTGCTGTATGTAATAGAAATGAGGTTTGGGATACGTGTAGAAACTAGATTAATAACTCCTAATGGATTGCAAAATGGCAATTTGCCCACCTTTCTAAATGAAATAACAAAAGGGATTTGCGAAGTAGCAAATAAAGGCAATAAAATGGACGATAAGGAATTGGAAGTATTAAGGATTTTTTTACTAAAACTTCAGAATGCGGCCAAAATTCATAAAAAGCCGGCACGGGTTGAAAAGATAGAAGCATTAATGGCTGCAGCGGCAGCAAATCCGATTAAAAAGCCAGCACCACCACCGCCAGCGGCGACAAAAGGTGAGGCAGCACTGCATGATCCTTACAGTGTAATTTTTAACGCAGCGGCATACTTGGGACGTACTTTGCATGATTCCGAAACTCTTAAAACAATAACGGAGCCATTAAAAAATAATCCTCTGGAAATAAATATAACAACAAAAGGCTGGTTCGGATGCGAGGTGACATCTTCTCTAGTAGTGACGAACGTTTTAAATGAATTTCGAGAACTAGATTCCGAAAAAAAATATATTAAAGCAGTTTCTGCACAGGATCTAGGGGGATTTCTCCAGAAATTGGAAAAGTTAGGATTGTGCCCTATCAAAAACGATGCAAATAAACGAAAAAATAGAACAGATTTCCAAAAAAAGTTCCTTTTTCTTGCGGTCAATTTACTACCGCTGTTAGCCGAAAGCTTAAGGTTAGCCGAAAGCTCAAGTGATCAACTAATACTAAAACAAAAACTGAAACAAATGGAAAATGTAATTTATCTCGCCATCGGTTGCCTAAAGGCGATAGAAGATGCGGAAACACCAGAAAAAAGAACATTTGAAAATCAAATAATGGATTTTTGGAAATGTATTATATCCCAATGGCATGAAGCATACGCCCCAGGTGGGAAAGCGTTAAAGAGTGGAGAATTACAAGGTAAAGAGACAGAAATAACTGAAGGTCTGAAGGCCGTAGATGGGGCGATAGCAAGTCAATCTATTTCAATCTCCGTAGAGAGCATATTTTCTCTTTTTCAATTTGCGGCGAAAGATCCAACCGTTCAAAAGTGTATTGAGCATCTCGTTTTGGGAGACGGAAAAAAATGGAGACTAATAGAAACAGCACAATTATTAGTATTACTGCAGGATTGTAAAATTAATAATGGCCAAAGGTTAAAGGGTACTTGGGATGCTTTAACCCTAGAAATTGTAGAGTTACGTGATAAATATGGCAAAGCAAATAAGGTAACACAACTTGAATCCTATTTATGTTTTCTTTTACAAGAATTTGTTGGGTATGGAAAACTTTTCTTTGGTCGAAAAGTTGATGAAAGTGATTTACCCAGTGAAAATGGTTTTCCCGTGGATCGTGCATTCATTGAATCATACTTAGTCGATTCAGTGAATAATTTGAGAAAAGCGCTCTGCGCAGTCGAATCGGAAAAAGTAGAAGAAAAAATGATTAGTAATTTTTATGATCTGAAAAATATACACTTAGCAACAACTCCGATGAGCCTTGAGGCGGTAACAAACGTTTTTGTGAAAAAGATCTATAAAAAAGAAGAAGAGAAAAATGCAGAAAATATTGTTAAGAAATTATCTAAACTGATGTATAGTATCATGGGTGCCCAGTTGTCAATGATAGGAATTTTAGAGACGACTCACTATCTTCAGTATTTAAGCGATATGGTGCAATACATGCTGTTTTTTTCAAGTATTTTTGGAGAAGTAAGTGACAACATGAATAATACGAAAATTTCCTTACGTGAGCGATTGGAATCAATATGTGGCGAATTGGAAGTAATATGTAATTCAATAGGATTTAAAGTAACGAGGACAAATGCTACGAATACTAAATTAGAGCCAAATGAGAAGATGCATCCTGTTGAAAAAGCTTTAAATAGTTCCGCGATATTTTTTGAAGAAACGAAAAATTTACTTAAGGGAGATTCCTCAAGTATCCAATTGTCACCTTCAGAAAAGCAAGAAGAACTTTTTCATATAGAGTGTGATATCATTCATAAAAAAAATATTGAAGCCTATTGGAACATTCTGAAGGAAGGGATAAAATTATTATGGGAACTTTTTACGAAACGTTTAGATTTTGAAAAAAATCCAAATGAGGTTTCGAGGAATAAATTTAAACAAGCTTGTGGTGAGATTGTAAGCTTTTTAAGAGATGCTTGCCAATCATTTGATCAAATTCTTGCCGAGAGTGCGGAAGCGATAGAAGATCAACAGATAGAGTATTGGCTATCCATTGGTTCTGTGAAATTAGGTCAACTACCGGAATGGAAGCCAAATTTAGATGATTTATTAAAAAAATCCCAAAATAATCTTAATGATATAACGAAGGAAAAAGACAATCCCATGGAAAAGCGAGAGAAAGCAAGAAATTTATTACGGGACTTGTGTAAAAAAATCAGTAAAAATGAAGAATTTGTTAAACGTATAGTCAGTCGTTTTAATTCCACACTCGGCGAACAAGGTAACCTTGCTTCTTTTGTTAGAAATGCTTTAATAATAAAAAGTAATCAACAAGTGGTCAAAGAAATCTTCGATAGTATTCCAACCCTAAAGAAACAGCAAGCCATAGCTGCTCGAGGCCGTGCGCCATACTCACAAACAAAACACATGGTTCTCATTCTCCTGCGCTCCGATTGCAATGACAGAATATAGGAAATTATTACAATCTTCCCGAGATTATAAATTATTAAAACACAGAGCTAAAATAATGGTGGGTACCAGGGCGCTGAGGAGTAAATTCAGCGGAGAGATTTTATCCGGAAAGTAGCCCTGCAGAATGGATTGGCCTGCGGGATTGGGCGCATTGGCAATGACTGTCAATCCGCCGCCGGTTACCGCGCCGAAAACAACCGCATGCTGCAGCGGAACATTCGAAGAGGCGGTTTGATTCCGCCTCTCGCCACCGCAACGCTAGGGAATTTCGTAGGGATTGAATGGTAAGCACGGCTGAATTTATTCCTTCGGAGTCTATTTCCGTAAGGCTTTGTTGACATTTTGTTCCCATTGAAATAAAAATTAAATTTAAAAACTTGCATTTATTTTTTTTGTTGGCAAGGATATCGCTGTTATGAAAAAAAATACTAATATCATGAAGGAACTGTGTTGCGGCCTAGCCTTGCTAGGCAACCCAGTTGTAATGGTTTTCGTAACAAGCTCCGGATCAATTTTACATCCAAAATCTTCTTGGTCTAAACCAAAGGAACGGCAAGCCATAGCTGCTCGAGGCCGTGCGCCATACTCACAAACAAAACGCATAATTCTCATTCCCCTGCGCTCCGATTGCAATGACAGAATATAGGAAATTATTACAATCTTCCCGAGATTATAAATTATTAAAACACAGGGCTAAAATAATGGTAGGTACCAGGGCGCTGAGGAGTAATTTTAGCGGAGAGATTTTGTCCGGGAAATAGTCCTGCAGAATGGATTGGCCGGCGGGATTGGGTGCATTGGCAATGACCGTTAATCCGCCGCCGGTTACCGCGCCGAAAACAACCGCATGCTGCAGCGGAACATTCGAAGAAATGGCCGGGACCAGGGACGATAGATAGGTAATTGCAGCGTTATCGTTAAATGCGGTCAGGACCGTCGATCCGAGAAAGAGTAGTGTTTCATTCATCCGTCCAAGTAGGGGTTCGATCCACCACTGCTGCAATCCGCCGTGCGTAACCAAGCCCGCTAGAAAAAATCCCACCAGAATGGGCGATTGGAGCGAAATGGGCGTTTGGTATATGGCCGTAATGTTTGTAAACCCGATGAAAAATAGAAATCCCAAAATAAATAGTGCGGGTGTATGGATATTAAAAATTGTCCAAAATAGGAACAGTAAATGGCTGGCAACGATCCATTTGGGCGTGGGTATTCCGGTTTTTTCTTCGGTAATTGCCTGGGATCGCATTTCGAGCGTTTTAAATTCTTTCCGAAAAATAAATCCGTAAAGGGCCGATGCGAGGATAATGCCGATGAGTGCGCGTATGCCGAAATGGGTGAGCATGTAAACCGTATTCCAGTGCCATTTTCCGGCGACCATTAGTACCGGTGGAGCGGCAAAGTGCGTGAGTGTTCCGCCGACGGATACGTTGACGAAGAGTAAACCCAGTGTCGCATAGCGGAAGGTGATGGAGGGCTGTAGCCGGTAGAATTGCTGGACTAAAAGTAGGGCGGAGATGGTAATGGCGGCCGGTTCCGTGATAAACGATCCCAGTAACGGACCGATCACAATGATTGAGAACCACCAGGCGCGGGGCGTATGATTGCCTAGGGAGGCGACTTTTTGCATGCAAGTTTTGGCGAAAAACAGTATGGGTTTACTGGAGGCGATGGCCATGATGGCGGTAATGAACAGGGGTTCGACGTAGTTGACCGAATGGAAGTAGGCCGTGACGGCGTGCCAATCGTAGAAAATGAAGATGGCAATGGCGAGTGGAATGATCCAGAGGCCGAAAATAACCTCCACTTCACCGAGAAAATGGAACAGTGCCGCTAGCATTTTATCGCGGGGCGTATCGCGGTGAAATCGGTGGGCCAAATTGGCAAAATAGGGGGCGAAAAATGTATGGATGATGGCGAGAAAAAAAATGAGTGTCGCAAAGAAATTGAAGGGAGCGATTCTTATCCGTGCCAGTA
>JAITAG010000001.1 GCA_031284265.1 Puniceicoccales bacterium
CCGATGTAAAACATCAAGAAGATCACTCCCAAGTCACCAAATTGTTGCAAAATCTCGTAATTTTGTATGTACTGGGAGAAAAATAAATGGGGACCAATAATCAATCCACTCAAAATATACCCCAATAGCAACGGCAATCGCAGGAAATGAAAAATAAAACCTGCTACCCCGGCCGTGCCAATTAAAATTGCAAAATCACGAATGAGACCACCTTCCATAGATCACTATACTAATGCCTTTATCTAAATCGTAAACAAAAGAATTTGCCAGAGGGCTCCGCCCTCTGGACTCCCGCAAGGAGTCATAGACTCCTTGACCTCATCTTGCGGCCCAGCCAGGCGAATGCTTCGCCCGGCTGGGCCGCAGAAGGAAACCCCTGCCCGGCGCGCTTCGCGCCGGGCAGGGGTATTTTTTTGGCCCTTTGGGCCTCTATTTTCCTTGGCCGAGGCGCTGCGCAGCGCGCAGCGCTTCGGCCAAAATGTTGGCCTGCCCGCGGCTTCGCCGCGGGCGGGCCATTTGGGCCCTGCGGGCCTATTCCACGGGCGTTGCCCGGGGAATAGGCCCGGAACCCCGGTCCAGGGGATGGATCCCCTGGCTGGGATTCTAAGGGCGAGTAGCCCTTAGACAACCATCCCATGGCGGGAGTCAGAGGGCAGAGCCCTCTGGGCAAACCATTCCCTTGCGGGGGGCCAAGGGCGCGCAATCCTTGGGAAAAACTGTATTAACCTATAAAAAGACTGATTCGCGACAACATGTATTAGAAGGAATAGGGTCCAATCTAGCGATCGCAATGAACATCAGTGAAAGTAGGGAAGATTGAATAAATGCGCTAGGATTAAAATGGAAATCAAAAAATGTGAATAAAACGTTTTGAACGAAAAAAGCTAAAAAAGCAGAAAGTTTATCGATATCGGTAAAGTTCGCGATGTAAAACACGGCGATTGCAGTAAATAAAAACTGAAGAAACGTAAAATGATAGAAACAAAAATAGAACACAAATCCAATGCTGAATAGTCCCAGTCCTACATAAAATTTAAAATATTTTTTAGTGAAAATTAGCCAGTAAAATGGGAAAACAGAAATCGATAAACCGTATAAGGTAAGCAGTTTATTCGCTAAATTTTCTCCCCAAAATAGGAGTAAAAGCTGAAAAATAGCTCTTTTTTTTATACCGTAAGGCAATTGGTGGAATTGTTTTTTATAAATCATTGGGAACGATAATAAGCATTTCTTGTGAATTATTGATAATTTCCGGAAGATTAATTGTTGCTTGTAAAAACATGCCATCGGCCTGTTCCAGTAATTCCGTAACAGTGCCTATGGGTACATTGAAATCCGTACAAGCTAGCGATGCCGCAAAAATTTTTGCCCCAGTTTGTAAGCTTTTCCGAATACTTATTGGAATGTTTTTCACAATTCCAGAAGCTCTAAGTTCAAATTCGCTTGCATCATTTTTACGTAAACCACTGCCGCTACCCATGAAAATCGTTGGTGACGAGGAGTTTTCAAATTGAACCGCTAGGCAAAATTTGGGACTCGATGTCAATGTAACTACCGAAAATTGATCCGAAACTTCTACGACTTTTCCAACGATATGATCTCGCGCAATCACAAGCGCGTTCACTTTCACTCCATGGAAACTTCCTTTATTTACAATTGCCGATTCAAACCACGCCGAAATTTTACGACTAATTACTCGTGCGTAAATCTTTTTATGCGAAAATTTTTCACCAATTTTAAGCAATTCTTCGAGATTTTTCAGCCGTTTTCTTAAATCTTGATCACTCTGTAACTGTAGTTTTAATGTCAGATTTTCACTTTCCAGTTCCTTGCAAATTTTAATCAAATTTTCCCGCGATTCCGTACGTAATAAAACTTCATCGATCTCTCGTCTTATCTTGGAGCCAGTCGCTAAAAATGGAACTGCAATGGATTGTAAAAATGACTTCGGATCAAAGGATTTTTTCAGAAAAAATACAACAGCAACCAGTATAATGAAACAACGGGAAAAAAATTTCAAAATCATTACCAAGATATTACCGTCAGTCCTCGGATAACCATAAACCTAAATCCTGTAAAACGGTTCCCGTCCCATTCGCTACCGCAAAAAGAGGATCATCTGCAACAATAACCGGTAATCCCGTCGACTCGCTAATCGCTCGGTCAAGCTTCCGTATCATCGATCCGCCACCCGCAAGAATAATACCGCGGTCAACGAGATCCGACGATAATTCCGGCGGACATTTCTCCAAAGCAATTTTAATCACTTCTACGATTCCCGAAACTGCTTCCCGTAACGCCTCGCGAATCTCCTCAGAAGAAATTTTAATCGTCCGCGGTAACCCAATAATTGCATCGCGTCCCTTAATCGCCATCTCTAATTCATTTTCCAACTTTGCCGCCGATCCTATACGAATTTTAATCTCCTCCGCCGTCCGTTCTCCAATAATCAAATTATACATCTTTTTAATGTAAGCGATAATCGAATTGTCAATCGCATCGCCACCAATACGAATACTCTGCGAAAAAACGACACCATTTAACGACAAAATTGCAACCTCTGTCGTTCCTCCACCAATGTCAACAATCATACTCGCTGCCGGTTCGTCAATCGGTAACCCTACGCCAATCGCCGCTGCCATCGGTTCCTGTAGCAATAATACATCGCGCGCACCCGCGTGGATCGCCGATTCCTTAACCGCCCGCCGCTCAACCTCCGTAATTCCAGAAGGTACCGCAATGACAACCCGCGGAGGAATAAACTTCATCGTCCGTGAAGCCTTATTGATAAAATAACGTAACATTGCCTCCGTGATTTCAAAATCCGCAATGACACCATCTTTCATCGGACGTATGGCTATAATGTTCGCCGGCGTGCGACCTAACATTTTCTTTGCTTCTAAACCAACCGCACGTACCTTTTTCGAATTTGTGTAAATCGCCACAACACTGGGCTCGTTCATGATAATGCCACGGTCCTTCGCAAAAACAAGTGTGTTAGCCGTCCCCAGATCAATGCCAATGTCGTGCGATAAAAATCCGAGCGTCTTCCCCAGGGAATTCTTTAACTTTAAACCGAATTTCATATTACAAAGAAAAACTTTCCTATACTATGAAAAAATTTTTTCCGCTTTGCAAAGATAATTCGTCAAATGAATTAAAAGTCAAGGGCTACTCGCCCTTAGCATCCCCGCCAGGGGATGTTTGTCCAGAGGACTCTGCCATCTGGACTCCCGCCCGGGGATCCAGCCCCTGGACCGGGGTTCCGGGCCTGTTCCCCGGGCAACGCCCGGGGAACAGGCCCGCAGGGCCCAAAGGGCCCGCCCGCGGCTTCGCCGCGGGCGGGCCCTGACTTTTTGGCCGAGGCGCTGCGCATCGCGCAGTG
>JAITAG010000002.1 GCA_031284265.1 Puniceicoccales bacterium
TTGGTACAAAGCTCGTGGTTTAGGGACCATGAATTGCTGAATACTATTAGCAGTTACGGTCATAATTCCGTGATTATTTGTTACAATGACCATCTCAAACGTACCGTATTTTCGATGCCGAATGATCAAAATTTTGCCGTGGCACAGGAATGCGATGCTCAGATGCGGTTTCAACAAAAAACTGCGATTCTCAGCATTGGAAAAAAGCGTGTATTCAGGAATATAGGGCTTGGGGCATCTTTCGCGGCGGGGGTATATGCTTTCAAAACATTCCTGTGGCCAATGATCGTGAGCAGTCAAATTGCTTGTTATATTACAGAATTTTTTAAATCATTCCAATTATCGGGTCAAACGCCGACACCACTTCCTAGCCCGGAAGCATCTCCGTCTCCACTGCCTACGCCGGAAGCAACGCCGACACCGGTTCCTTCCCCGGAAGCATCTCCGTCTCCACTGCCTACGCCGGAAGCAACGCCGACACCGGTTCCTTCCCCGGAAGCGTCTCCATCTCCACTGCCTACGCCGGAAGCAACGCCGACACCGGTTCCTAGCCCAGAAGCGTCTCCATCTCCACTGCCTATGCCGGAAGCAACGCCGACACCGGTTCCTTCCCCGGAAGCGTCTCCATCTTCGCCACTTACATCGGAAGCAATGCAGGAACCACTTCCTTAGATAATAGAGAACATTTTTTTAGGAAATTGAAGAAATTTATAGATCAATGTGAAATGGCTTTCTTTAGAAAGCTGTTTTTATTTTTTACAGATGAAGATTAAGGAGTCGGAAGTGATTTTGTGAAATTGTGGATAGGGAGAATTTCTTTCATTTTTTACAAATGAGAACCAAAGAACCGAAAGCGATTTTGTGAAATAGCTCAATGATATCGCTATTGCGCATAGCAATACAACCTCGAGTCCAAGGCATTCCAATTTTTTTTTCATTCGTTATACCATGAATGTAGATATAGCGACCATAGGTATCGCAATTTCCACCGGAATTGTAGCCTTCCTGAAGCCCCCTTAGCCTCAAAATTCGACTTGTTACGTAACCTTTTGTTTCCCAGTCGCCGTATTCCGTGAAAAATTTTCCAGTACTTTTTCGTCCTATAAAAACGGTTCCCCAGGGAGCTCTATCGCCAATTTTTTCAGCAATTTCGTGTAATCCCAGGGGTGTACCTTCCGAATCCTGAATTTGATTGATACCTTTTACAGCCGTGGAAATCACATAAACTGTTTCAATTTGTGTTTCATTATAGAAATACATGCGTTGGTCCGCAACCGAGACATATAAACACTGGGGTGTAACAACGATATCTGAGGCTTTGCAGGCAACGATAATTTCATCATAATAATCTTCATTCATGAACGATCCACAAAAAACATATCGATCAGTTTTCTCGCATTCATAAAAAACTCCTATGATTATTATCGGCGAATTTTATGGGGAATCGCAATGAAATAGCGAGTACTTAGATGGCGACTTTTTGAATTTTGCCGGCCTTGATCGCTTTCACACAGACGAGTACGCGCTTCACTTGACCGGAAGGCAAAACAACGCGTACTCGCTGCAAATTCGCTTTGAAAACGCGCCGCGTACGTTTGATGATATGCGTTCCGATACCGCCACTTTTCCGCGTTTGACCACGCCGACGAATACGACTTCCTTTAACCTGACTTTTACCCGTGATAAAACAAATTCTGGACATTACACTTCCTTTTCTATTAGGAAAATCATCTGAAAAAATTCGCAAACCTTTTTTTGCTGCGTATCAGACTACAAAGCAAAAGACACTTAGGACCCTTGTTAGCAGTCTAAACCATGCCCCCATCCCTTGCGGGAGGGATTTTTTTTAAAATTCGCAAACTTTTTCGGACAATTGGAAACAAAAATCAATAGTCGTGAGAAAACCCCGGACCACCCGATGAAGGACGCCGCGAATGTCCAAAACCTCCTTTTCCAAAGGATCGGCCACCGTTTCCACTTCCTCCTCGATTGTCGTATTTCCTCGTTCCAAAGCTACGTCCACCGGAGCTACGATTACCAAAGCCTCCACCCGAAAAAGATCGTTTTGGCTTTACTTCACGAATTTCATAAGGCAACCCCTGTTCCTCGCAAATGACGGCACGATGGCTTAAACGCACACGGCCCTGATCATCGACACCGATACATTTTACCGAAATCGAATCACCAACACTACAAACTGCATCGATGTTCTCAATTCTACAATTATCGAGCTCAGAAATATGAACCAAGCCTTCCTCCCCCGCAATACATTCTACAAAGACACCAAAATTTCTCACTGATTTCACGGTACCGTTGTACGTTTTTCCTACTTCTATATTTGACATTTATATTTTACAAACCTCCGCAACCCTACGGGGAAAAGTATCCTTGGCAAGGATTTTTTCTACGAAAAACAAAAATAATTATTTTACCCTAAATGGGTGGATAAATGTACTATTTCCGTAAATTTAGGACTCAATGATTTTAGAAAAAACATGATTACTCAAACAGAACCGCTCCGATAAACCTCGGAGCAAAATAAAAATAAACAATGGAAGAAATATAGAGTTAATTACTGCGACGGGATTTGAAACCGCTACCGCGTGAAGGTTTTTGCCCAGCGCTCGGCGATACGGGCCGACTCGAAACATAAACTTCTCCCTTGGCTTCGCAGAGTACGGCACGACGACTCAAACGTACACGGCCCTTTTCGTCAACTCCAACACATTTTACGATAATCTCGTCATTTAATTTACAAATATCTTCCACGTTCTCAACGCGAAATTCGGCCAGTTCCGATACGTGGACCATGCCTTCTTTTCCCGGTAAACACTCGACAAAGATGCCAAAGTCTTTGATCGATTTCACCATACCTTTATACGTTTTTCCTATCTCAATTTCTGCATTCATCGCATTAATCTCGGCTAACACATGGTCTAAGGATTCCTGGTTAGGTGCGAAAATCATGACGCGGCCGCTGTTATCTTCGTCGATATCGATTTGCGCACCGCTCGATTCCGTAAGGCGCTTGATATTTTTCCCGCCGGGACCGATGAGTGCACCAATCTTGTCGGGATCAATCCATACTTCTTTAAATCCGGGTGCCGATGGTTTTAGATGTTCGTTGACCTGCGGCTGTACCGCTGACATGACTTCTAAAATCTTCATACGCGCCTCCCTATTGCGGTGAATCGCTTCCTTTGCAATTTCCAGTGGCAATCCTTTTATTTTAAGATCAAGCTGAAAACCCGTAATACCCTTTGCCGTGCCACAAATTTTGAAATCCATGTCACCAAAATGATCCTCATCCCCATTAATGTCCGTCAAAACGATGTGCCTTTTCAAATTTCCTTTACCATCGCATTCCGTAACCAAACCCATGGAAATTCCCGAAACGGGTGCCAGTATGGGCACTCCCGCGTCCATAAGTGCTAGGCAACCTCCACAGACACTCGCCATTGAAGAGGATCCGTTGGATTCTAAAATATCCGAAACAATGCGAATGGAATAGGGAAAAATTTCCTCCGATGGGATAACCGGCGATAGGGAACGTTCGGCTAGAGCTCCGTGGCCGATTTCCCGACGTCCTGCTCCCGTCGTTCTTCCCGTTTCCCCTACGCAATATGGTGGAAAATTGTAGTGTAGTAAAAATGTTTTAGTCTTTATTCCTCCCGTAATCACGTCCAATTCCTGTACATCTCGGGAAGATCCAAGTGTTAGGCTGACCAATGCCTGCGTTTCACCCCGCTGAAAAAGTGCCGTTCCGTGAACCCGCGGCAAAATATTAGTTTCGCAGTGCAGAGGCCGAATCTCATCGATGGTACGTCTATCTACCCGTTTTTCATGATCTAAGATATTTGTGCGATAGAGTTCTTCCTGGAGTTCTTCGAAAGCCATATTGACTAAAAATTCCTCATAGGTTTCCTCTCCGATCGCCGCCAGAACGGTTTCTTTAGCTTCCGTTTTTAGTGCCTCCACATCTTCTTCTCGTTTTACCTTTTCCGGTTGAAAAACGGTTTCCGCGAGACGTTCTTTGTATTCCGCACAAATTTCCATAATATTTTCCGGAACCGTATACAACGTAAATATTTTCTTCGGCTTTCCACACAGACGTGCTAATTCCTTTTGAGCTTCGATAAGGGGTTGAATCCGCTCGTGGGCAAACGCTAGGGCCTCAATAAAGCGCTCTTCCTCAAGTTGATCGGCATTGCCCTCGATCATCATCATATCTTTCTCGTTGCCGACGTAGATGAGATCCAGTCGAGAACGGAGCATCTCTTCGTTTGTCGGATTAGTTACAAATTTGCCATCGATTTCGCCTACGCGTACGCAACCGATTGGTCCGGCCCATGGAATATCGGAACAGGCCAATGCTGCCGAAGCCCCATTAACCATCAAAATATCGCCCTCATTTTTTCCATCGGCGGCCAAAAGCAAACCGATGACCTGTACCTCATTCATAAATCCCTTTGGAAAGAGTGGGCGCAATGGTCGATCGCACAGGCGTGAGGTTAGGACTTCTTTTTCCGACGGCTTACCTTCGCGTTTGGCGTAGCCTCCGGGAAACTTTCCGGCGGCGGAAAATCGTTCCCGATAGTCTACGGCTAGGGGGAAGAAATTTTGTTCCGGCAAACGTTTTTTAGCGGCAACGGCGCTGACAAATACGCTTGTTTCGCCGATTGTGACGACAACGGAACCACTGGCCTGTTTGGCAAGTGATCCGGTAGAGAAATATATTCCTTCTGCTTCAGTATTAAATAGTTGTCTCATGGATTATAATTTTAATTTTTGACATAATTAATATAAATCAGCGACGCAACTCGAGGCGTTGGAGGATTTCGTTATATTTTTTAAAATCCACGCGTTTAAGATAGTTGAGTAATTTTCGTCGTCGATTTGCCAATGCGACCAAACCGCGGCGTGTATGAAAATCTTTTCTATGCGTGCTGAGGTGTTGGGTAAGGTGGTTGATTCGGGCGGTAAGGAGAGCGATTTGGACATCGCAGGAACCCGTATCATTTTCATGAATTCTAAACTCACCGATAATTTTATCTTTTTCTAAATATTCTATTTTTGTCATTATAATCGTCCTATTCACAGGCCTAGAAATTCGCCAGAATTCCGAGTTCCCATACCTCACGGGTAACACCGCTAAAAAAAAGCCTGCGGCAGAAATTTCTGCTAGCGTTCGATCTAGCTATATATCCCTGGAAAATTTTTCAAGTCTTATTGTTTATTTTTTTTAAGAATCAAGAAAACAAAAAGCGATTGAGCAAAGATAGGAGCAGTACATCTACGATTTTTTCGCAAAAATATTCTCATAAAAAAATTTGACAACGTTCCATTTTCTTCTAAGGCTGGAAAGTAGAGGGTGGGAGCAAGCGATACGTTAAAAAAACTCACTCGCCGCCGGTGCCGGCGTGATAAAGAATGACGAGTTTTCCATCACTTCTGTAATCTGTTTTTGTTGTATCATTACCGCATGCAATCCAGGCGGAGGTGGGTACTGCTTCGCGGATATCGGTTGTATAGTCCGACTGATCCCACTTTAAAAATTTCGCCGGCTTACTGCTATCGAACCAGGTAACATGGCCATCGCAATAGATCACATAACCGCCCTTACTGCCATAGAGTCCTGCTTTTTCGTCCCACTTTCCATCTTCGCGCAGACCACGAGTAAAACCAAATGGCGTGGTTTCAAGCGG
>JAITAG010000008.1 GCA_031284265.1 Puniceicoccales bacterium
GGCCTGTTCCCCGGGCAACGCCCGGGGAACAGGCCCGAAGGGCCCAAGGGGCCCGCCCGCGGCTTCGCCGCGGGCGGGCCCTGACTTTTTTGCCGAGGCGCTGCGCAGCGCGCAGTGCCTCGGCAAAGGAAAATCTTCTACGGCCAATCCATGCGAAATTGTCGCATGGATTGGCCGTAAAACAGGTCAAGGAACCATGTTCCTTGCGGGAGTCCAGATGGCGGAGCCCTTTGGCAACCTCCTTATTCTAAATTATAAAAATAGATCTTTCTGAATCCACTGTAATTCTTCCCGTTTTTTTCTTAGTGAAATTAATTGGTAGGATTCAATTAACCGGTCGTAAGCCTGTTCATCGGGGGTATTTTTTTCCAAATAGATATCGTTGATGTTGCAATCGAGGGTAATCAATTGACGGTTGCGGTGGATGATTTCCGTATTTTCGTTGAGAATCGATTGAAAACGTACTGGCTTTATCAGTGAAATTTGGGATAGTATGGTTTCAATATTGCCAAATTCTCTGAGCCATAGTCCTGCTGTTTTAGGGCCTACGCCGCGAATTCCTGGAATGTTATCTGCTTGGTCACCGATTAACGTCAAATAATCCACTATTTGTTTTGGATACACGCCAAATTTTTCAAAAATACCGTTGCGATCGAGGCGATTACCGATGGAATCCCTATTGTTTTCTGGAATCATTTGGTATATATTATTATCGATACATTGTGCAAAATCCTTATCCGTACTAAAGATCAATACTTCATCGAATTGGGAGCCGTATTTTTTGGCGAAGGAAGCAATCAGATCGTCGGCTTCAACTCCGGAGCGTTCGATGACGGTACAACCTAGGGCGTAGGCAAATTCTTTAACGATGGGGATTTGAATTTTGACCGGATCGGGCATTTCGATGCGATTGGCTTTGTATTCTGGCAAAAGTAACTGGCGTTTGGGATCGCGTCCCTTATCGAAAAAAACTGCCACATGTGCCGAATCTTTTAGGTGGATAATTTTCGATAAAATTTTAACGGTGCCCAAAATGGCATTAGTTGGAAAACTTTGATTATTTAGGAGAGGAATGCCATAGAAACAGCGAAAGATAAGGTTAAGGCCGTCGACTAAAAAGCACTTAGACATGGGTTAGAGGATACATGGTCGAAGGAAAAGTAAATGGAATAATTACGGGGTTTATTTTGGGATCGACAAGGAAGGGGAAAATTTTTTTCTGAGCGCCTATCTGGGAGAGGTGACAGAGCGGCCGATTGTGCAACACTGGAAATGTTGTGTACCGGTAACGGTACCGAGGGTTCGAATCCCTCCCTCTCCGCCAGAATGAGAATTTTTTACAAAAACGGAGCCGGCGAAGGGTAAAAAAGGACGTAGTGGAATTCAGTTTTGTATTAGTGGTGATATTTTTAGACACACGGGGAGTGGGTTTGGCCTAAGGCAATGAGAACTTTTGTGAAATTTTTATTCTATACCCTTACATTTTTCTCTGTCATGATGATCTCCATCATAATGTATACGCATACGACAAAATTTGGCAGTTTGCCAAAAGGGCACCACCGGGAAAGAATTCTAAGATCTCCCCATTATAAAAATGGCCAATTTCAAAACCTTCAGCCTGCAGATTGCGAACCTTTCAAACATAGGTTAAAAAACTACAAAGAATTTTGCAAAACTGTGTTTGAATTTATGGCCAATCGGGGAGACATCGGCCATAGCATACCATCGATGAAGACAAATCTGATGAATTTGGACAGAGATGACAATATCCTCATTTGGTTTGGTCACTCCTCATATTTCATACAAATCGATGGGAAACGACTCATCGTCGATCCCGTTTTCAGTGAAGTTGCTTCTCCCGTACCATTTTTCCCAAAGGCATTACCGGGTACCAATGCCTATACGCCGAACGAAATTCCTGAATTGGATTATCTAATCATTACCCACGACCACTGGGACCATCTCGACTACGCAACCGTCATGGGGTTAAAGGTGAGCAGTATCATTTGTCCACTGGGTGTTGGGGCACATTTCGAGCGCTGGGGTCTGAAGAATGTAGCCGAAATGGACTGGAATGAAAGTGCGAAACTCGCCGATGGATTCACAATAGATTGCTTGCCGGCCAGACATTTTTCTGGTCGCGGATGGCATAAAAACCAGTCTCTATGGGCTTCATTCCTAATCCAAACGCCAAATATTAAAATCTACATCGGTGGCGATGGGGGATACGGCGAACATTTTAGGGCAATCGGCAATAAATTCATCGGAATCGACCTAGCGATTTTGGAAAATGGCCAATATAATATAAATTGGAGAGATGTTCACATGTTTCCCGAGGACACCGTTCGTGCCACAGAAGATCTCAAAGCCAAAGCGCTGTTACCGATACACAACTCGAAATTTATTCTATCAACTCACCCATGGAACGAGCCTCTCGACGCGATTGCTGCCATCTGTGAGTGTAAAAATTTTCAGCTACTGACCCCAGTGATAGGGCAAAAAGTTGAGCTAAAAAACCTTCGGCAGACATTTTCAAAATGGTGGACCAAGGATCGGGAAATTTAAAATTATAATTTTTTCATTATTATTACCCCGATGCTACCAAAATGCGAAAAGTATTTTTCATTGGAGCGGATCCCGAAGGGATAACGCCTTGGAATTTATTCCATGCAACCCATTGATTTGTAAAACGAGACAGTTTGAGAATAAAAACAATTTTGTTTTGTAGTAATTTAGAAATTTGCGGGAAAATCTGGGATTGATTTTTACGGCGGATGTGCTAGTTATTTCCTATGGCGCTCCATGTGGTCAATCATCCCATTGCGGAACACGTTTTAACTGATCTCCGCAAGCGAAAAACAACGGCGGCGGAATATCGCAGCCTTTGCCGACGGATTGGAGCCATTCTCCTTGTCAAGGCGTTTGAAAATCTGGAACTTAAGTCGGTGACAGTGGGCACTCCACTCGGCGATTGTGAAGGTAAAGTTTTAGTAAGTAATGTCGTTTTGGTTCCCATCCTGCGGGCAGGTTTGGCGCTGCTTAGCCCCGCATTGGAACTATTACCGGAAGCAATGGTGGGCTATTTCGGCCTCCAACGCAGCGAAGAAGCGATGCAAATTGAATGCTATTACCAAAAATTACCTCCCATGGCCGGTGCGGACGTTTTTATTCTCGATCCCATGCTGGCGAGTGGCTGTTCTGCGCAATTTGCCATTCAAAGGCTGCAAGATCTTCATCCAAAATCAATCAGTTTTGTTTCCATTCTTGCGGCACCGGAGGGGATTCGGCGGCTCATGGACGAATTTCCCACTGTAAACATTTTCACGGTCGCTGTGGATAAAGAACTCGATGGAAGAAATTTTATCATTCCCGGTTTGGGTGACTTTGGTGACCGATTCCATGGAACGCTGTGAGCAAATGCCAAGGCTGCTTTACAATGCGGTGAAATATGTTTTTAAAAAAATTTGACGAATGGAAAGTATTTTTATCTTTTTATTGAATTGGTTTGCGTGTTTTTTAATACTTGTTGGAGCCTAGTGATATTTTTAAGTTACTGTGCAATCGCCAATCTCGACGGCTTTGTCCCCCTCGCTACAACTCCACTTGCCTTTACCCGTGGATTAAAACCGATGGCACCTGGGATGAAAAATACGGCCTCTACGGCTCCAAAGGCGGCTACGTGGTCTTCTGCGATGGACACGTGACCTGGTTCGACGGTAGCAAACCGGCAAAATTCCTCCACTGGAACGGCGAAAAATATACCACGGATATCCGCCAGGCGCTTCCCAATGTGGCCAAAATTGGCAACGGTGGTGTACGGGGTCAATATAGTAATTTAGTTATTTGGGGTTCGGGTACTGGCGGAACGTGAAAAATTTTAACATATCGCTCGCTCCCGCCCTCTACCCTCCAGCCTTGGAAGAAAGCGGAGCGTTGTCAAGTGTTTTCCTGAAATATTTTCAGAAGTATTGTTACCCATGTTCACGAAATGGGGACCCGGCAACGAAATTCGATTGTGAAAAAATGCTAGGAAGCGTAGCTCAAACGATCGGCCGTGATATTAATTTTTGCTATTGTCCCTAATAGACTTTTTTATTTTCGTTGAATTGCTTTCATATTTTTTCAATTTTTGCTTCCACGCCGCAATGCCACCGTGAAGCCCATTCATTTTCAGCAAAGTAACCGACGAATTGCCATTCTAGGGACTTTTTTCCTGGGAGTGTTTCTATTTCTGGTATCCGGGTTGTTTTACCGCCAGGTCATCCAATATGATTATTTCTGCCAAAAGGAGGAGCGCCAAAACCAACGGCGCATTGTCCTTCCCGCACCTCGCGGCGATATCTATGATCGCAATGGAAAATTACTCGTCTGCAATAGACCTTCCTTCGATTTACAGCTCCACTTTGACGATATCCGCTCCGAAGTTCACCGGGAATATGTCCGCCTGATAAAAGAATTGCATACCTCTCAAAACCCGGTTGATCGCGATTCATTGCAAAAGCGGGCGCGGCAAAATATCGTCGAAAAATATCTCGAGCTAGCCAATGCCATTACCGGTCGCAGTGTTGCCCT
This sequence comes from Puniceicoccales bacterium, assembly GCA_031284265.1. Lineage (GTDB taxonomy): Bacteria > Verrucomicrobiota > Verrucomicrobiia > Opitutales > LL51 > LL51. Next base: position 4,573 of record JAITAG010000008.1, read on the forward strand.
CGATGCAAAAACCCTGGAACGGCACTACCGCGAATCGCTTCTCCTACCCATTACAATTTTATCAAACCTTTCCACCGGAGAATACATTCGCCTCGTCGACCATTTACCCTTCCAATCGCCGCTCTACGTTGCTACAAACTATTATCGCTTCTATCCCTACAAATCCGCGGCTTGCCATGTGCTCGGCTACGTAGGTTCCGACGTTGGAACGTCCCATACCGGTTCTTTGAAAACTTTCCAATTCATCGAAAAAACGGGGAAAACGGGCATCGAACTTTCTCAGAACCAACTCCTATCCGGTAGCCGCGGAGAGCAAATTTTTTCCGTGGATCCGGCCGGCTTTCGCGCCGATTGCATTCGAGAAAAATATCCCCGGAAGGGAAACGATTGTATTCTGAGCATCGACATTGATCTGCAAATGGCAGTGGAATACGCCCTCGAAAACAAGTTGGGAAGTGCCATTGTACTGGATGCTAATTCCGGTGAAGTTCTCGCCATGGCGAGTAAACCGGACTACGATGCCAATCTTTTGAGCCCTAGAATTAGTTCCGAGATTTACAAAAAAATTACGGACAGTGGAGCCTGGCTCAACCGCGCTTTCCAGGGCGTTTACCCACCCGCTTCCACGTTTAAAATTATTTCGGCCCTTGCATTTTTGCGCCACAAAATCGCTTCCTGGAATCAAGCCGATGGCATCGACTGTTCCGGAAAAACTAGAATCGGTACCCGCATTTTCAATTGCGACCACTCCACGGCCCACGGTGCCGTATCCTTACAATCCGCAATCGAAAAAAGTTGCAACGTTTACTTTTATCTTAAAAGCCAAGACTGCGGCATTGGGAAAATTGCCGAGGAAGCCAGGCGCTTCCACCTCGATGAAAAAACGGGTATCGACCTTCCCTTTGAAACGAACCGCATGGCGGTTCCATCTCCGGAACAAAAGCAGAAGAGGGGCTATGGCAAATGGTTTGCCGGGGATACGGCGAATACGGCCATCGGCCAGGGGGATTTGCTCGTTTCCCCATTGCAGATGGCTTGTTTCATGGCCAGTCTCGCCAAAAATCGTACCCAGACAATTCCCCACATACTCCGCGGAAATCATAGTCAGCCTACTGCGCCGACGGTCGAATTGGCCGGCGATGACCATGAGTCGCTCATCCGAACGCTTCAGTCGGTAATCGATTCCGGAACGGGCCGTTTGGCCAAATTGGATCGCCTAACTCTGGCAGGCAAGAGCGGTACGGCTCAGCTTTGGGAACACGGTGAAAAACGAAATGTGGCGTGGTTTATCGGATTTGCTCCCGTCGAAAATCCACGGGTTGCCATTGCCATTGCCCTCCAGGAACAGTCGAAGTACGACAATTACTATGGCGGAAAAACGGCCGCTCCCATCGCCCGTCAGATTTTAAATTTCTATTTTAGAAAAAAGGAATAAACATGGTACCGCCAGAGGGCTCTGCCCTCTGGAATCCCCGCCAGGGGATACCATCCCCTGGATACGGGCCTGCGGCCCAGCCCGCGGCTTCGCCGCGGGCGGGCTGACTTATTTTGAAATAGAAAAATTAACCCCCTGCCCGGCGCAAAGCGCCGGGCAGGGGGTTACCCCTACGGCCAAACCATGCGAAAATTTCGCATGGTTTGGCCGTTAAGGAGGTCAAGGAGTCCATGACTCCTTGCGGGGTCACGGGGCAGAGCCCCGTGGCAACCCTCCATGTGGGGCATCATTGTGGAGGTATTTTTATAAAGCCTTGACATCATCGATTTCCAACTAAAAAGGGCACCATGGTTGAGACATGCCTAGGTTACTTTGTGATTTTCTGTATTTTCCCGTCATTACTTGGAATTTCGATATATCTTTCTCTGCGTTTAAAATGGCCACAACTGCGGTCTTTGGGCGATGCGTTGCGGAACATATTGACCGATAAAAAAGGAAAGGGTGAGATGAATAATTTTGCCGCCATCGCTGCCATTGTCGGTGGGAATTTGGGTGCTGGAACGATTGCGGGAACGGCATTGGCCATCGCTGCGGGTGGTCCGGGAGCTATTTTT
>JAITAG010000009.1 GCA_031284265.1 Puniceicoccales bacterium
GGCCTGTTCCCCGGGCAACGCCCGGGGAACAGGCCCGAAGGGCCCAAGGGGCCCGCCCGCGGCTTCGCCGCGGGCGGGCCCTGACTTTTTTGCCGAGGCGCTGCGCAGCGCGCAGTGCCCGGCAAAGAGAAATCTTCTACGGCCAATCCATGCGAAATTGTCGCATGGATTGGCCGTTAAAAAGGTCAAGGAACCAAGTTCCTTGGGGCATGGGGCAAAGCCCCATGGCACTTCTAAAAAAAATATTCGCCGCACTGAAAATGAAAATTTACCAAAAATATGTTTTAAACCTTGCCTAATTCTATTTTTTAAAATCCTACAGCTTCGAAATAATATCGCGGTGATATTATAATTAAACCCTAAACCTCCCATTGTGGAGCATCTATAAATGTCAAATATAATGGAAAAATTGTTGGAAGAAAATCCTATCAGGGAACTACTTCCAGGTACTGTTGTCCCCGCTGTCATTACGGAAATCGGTGATAACGTAGTGATTGTCAATATCGGAACAAAGACGGAAGGAAGAATTCCTGCAATTGAATTCAACGATATCAACGAATTTTCGGTAGGCCAAACTATCGATGTTTTTCTCGAAAAGCTTGAAGATCGGGAAGGGAATCCGATTATTTCTTTCGACAAAGCGGAGCAGAAAAAAAATTGGACTCGTATCATTGAAACTTGTCCCGAAGGCTCAATTGTCCACGGTAAAGTTAAATCGAAAACGAAAGGCGGTCTCATTGTCAATATTGGTGTCGATGCCTTTCTTCCCGGATCGCAAATCGATACTCAGGCTCCCAAAAGTCTCGATCAGTACATTGGTCAGACCTATGATTTTAAAATCGTAAAGATTAATTTGGAACGCAAAAATATTGTTATTTCTCGACGCGAACTCATCGAAGAAGAACGTAGGGATAAACGGCAAAAAGCTATGTCTAGTATCCAAATTGGTTCGACATGTCATGGTATTGTCAAAAATATTACTGATTATGGCGTATTCGTCGATCTCGATGGACTCGATGGACTTCTGCATATTACCGATATGTCCTGGGGAAGAATCTCCCATCCCAATGAATTGGTCCGCGTAGGCGAAGAAATTGAGGTCATGGTCCTCGAAATTGATCCCGAAAAGGAACGCGTTGCCCTTGGCATGAAACAAACTAAAAATAACCCATGGGATAATATCGAATATCGCTACCCCATTGGGGGTAAAGTCAAAGGTAGGGTGGTCAATCTCGTACCCTACGGTGCATTTGTCGAAATTGAACCAGGTGTGGAAGGCCTCGTTCACGTGGCAGAAATGTCCTGGACAAAACGCATTAACAAGCCCAATGAATTATTAAAAGTCGGCAGCGAAATCGAAGCCGTCGTCATTGGTATCGAAAAAGGAAACCAAAAAATTGCACTCGGGATTAAACAACTCGAAGAAAATCCTTGGGAAATGGTAAAACATAACTACCCAGTAGGTGCACACATACGTGGAATGATTCGCAATATCACTAATTACGGTGCTTTCGTGGAATTGGAAGATGGCATTGACGGTATGATCCACGTTTCGGATATTAGCTGGACAAAAAAAATTAATCATCCCAGCGAAGTTTTAAAGAAAGATGACATAGTCGACGCAATCGTCATCGATATCGATCCCACACAACAACGCATTGCCCTCGGCATAAAACAATTGACGAGTGATCCCTGGGAGAATATCGATGCACTCTTCCAAATTAGTAGTTTAGTGACGGGGAAAGTGGTCAAAATTACTTCCTACGGCGCGTTTGTTGAGCTACAGCACGGTATCGATGGTATGATTCATATCAGTCAAATTTCAGAGAATCACGTTGAAAAAATTAAAGACGTATTGGCAATCGGTAGCGAAGTTACAGCCCGTGTAATTAAAATCGATCGCAGTGAACGCCGTATCGGGTTATCCATAAAGGTTGCGAACTATGATACTCGAGCGCTTGAAGCTGAAATTAAGGCCTATGATAAATTAAAAAGTGATCAGGAATTGACGAGCTTGGGCGATATCTTTGACAAGATAGACATTGATCGCAATGAACGTTCCTGAAAAACGCTGCTAGCTGCTAAGGATTGCGCCCTTGGGTCCCCGCCAAGGGGATCCATCACCTGGACCTGGGTTTCTGGCCGCTGCACAATGCGCAGCGCCTCGGCCAAGGAAAATAAGGAAAAAAACTATCCCGGCGCGAAGCGCCGGGCTGGTTTTTATCGCTGCGGCCCGGCCAGGCGAAGAATTCGCCTGGCTGAGCCGAAAAATGAGGTCAAGGAGTTTGCGACTCCTTGTGAAAATCCAGAGGGCGGAGCTCTCTGATAAGTCTCCTTGCGGGGCTGAGGCAGAGCCCCATGTAGGGTTTATTCTCATCGCATTGCAACGAAAAACGGACAATCAAAATTTAATCTCTTGAAGAAGATCAGGGAACTACTTTTTTACATATCCGTAATCTGAAAAGATTCTTTTCAGGTTATTATCTCCACTACTTATTGCTAAATCTATCGGCGTATTGCCTTGTTCATCTTTTTTAATTGTTACTCTTTGTCGAAGCATAGTTCTATTGCTTTGATATTTTTTAACCTAACCGCTAAATGTAATGGCGTTCCCCATCCAGTACGGTAGTTTGCTACCACTGAACCATACGGAGATTTGATAACTGCTGGCATTGTCGCTAGATTCCCTTTGACTATGGGCATCTCGTAATATTTTTGACGCCTATTCATCTTGAGGAGATATATTTAGCATATACATTATTACGGCGTCTGCGATTTTCTCATAATCAGGAAATATCGCAGGATCTATGATTTCTCTATAATTAGGAATTACTTCCATAAGGATTGTTTTTATGGGGGCGATGATGGGTTGCATTGTTGTAAGATCCCATTCGACCGGAATAGTATGTAATAATGTTTTCAAAAAAGCCTTTGACACTTACATTCCTAGAGATAATCCCTGTTCCGATGGCATGTTTAGCATATGAATTATTGCATTATTTATAATTTTCTTACAAAATGGAAATCTCTCCGTAAGAAATGTCCTAATAGATTCAGCAATTGGTTGTATTGTTGACGGACTCCATCGAGTTACATCTTGCTCTGATAGCATATCCAGTATATAATTTATCGCAAGATCTATGATTTCTTCGCCATAGGAAGACATTTCAGGGGCTATGACTTCTTGACAGCGAGAAAATATGCCCGCAAGGATCGCCATAATAGGGGTAATAGTTGCTTGCATTATCGCCGGATCTTGTCTTATAATACCCAAAAATGCATTCCATAATACTTTTGACTCTTGCATCTCTGGAAAAATTTCTCGTCCAGGTGGTGTATTTAACGTACTCTTTACTAAGAGATCTATAATTGCTTCACAATGAGGAAATCTACTCCTAAAGACTGCTTTTACGGGATCAATCATTGTTTGCAATGTCATTGGATTCATGGTACATGCAATATGCAATAGTGCTTTTAGTGTTTGTACCGTTAAAGGTAATTCTTGTTCTTCTTGATTGGGTGGCATGTTCAGCATCGCAATTTTATACCCTACATATTTTGTCGAAAAATCTATAACTTCTTCATAATGAGAAAATTTCCCCATAAAGACTGCCTTTATTTGATCAACAATGACTTGTATTGCCCCTGGGTCCCGTTCGGCTATAGTATGTAGCAATACTTTCGCTGCTTGTCCCTTTAAAAATGTTGCCAATTCTTGCTTCGGTGGTGTGTAGGGGGTCACAAACTTATACTCTACATACTTTATCGCAAAATCTATAATTTCTTCACAAGTAAATCTGTTCCTAAAGGCTTCCCTAAGGGATTCAATAATTGCTTGCATTGCCCCTGGATCCCGTTCGGCTATGGTATTCAGCAATATTTTTAATATCTGTGTCTCCGGAGATTCTTTTTCGGGCAGTGGATCTGGCTCAACGAATTTACGCCTTATATCCTCTATCGCAAGCTCTATAACTCTTTCATAACCGGGAAATTTATCCGTAAGGATTTCCGAAATAGTATCTATCTCTTCATCATCCGCGTACATATCTTCAACTTCTTCTACTATAATTCGAACTTTCTTTTCAACTTGGGCTCTCCTTTCATTTTCACCTAATTGTGGATCGGCTGAGTCACATTGCATTGCACATTCCACTAACCTTTCATGAAACTTGCCTTCTAAAAGAAAAGTTCTCGCACATTGCATTTCCTTTTCCACTGCTTCTCTGGAGAATCCACTCTCGCAAAGAAGAGCTGCCACACGTCCTACGTCGGCTCCATGATGGATAAAGAATTGAACTCTTTCTGAAAAAGATAATAATTTCTCTCCCAGCAGAGACTGCATCATCAAATCAAATAGCTCTCCCGTAGCCTCCTCCGGGCTCATCTCTTCTGAAATCGATGGCATTGGTCATGAAGGAGTCGGTATTGACCACGACACAGCTCCATGTACGGATACCATCATATCGGAAATTTTTCCCGCTAAAAAGATCGCCAATATAATACCTTTCAGTATTTTCCTATAAATATTATTTTCATTTTCTATCATTTTTAATCTTCCATTTGAGTTGGGAGAGTTCCGCAGATTATTGGAAACATGTCAAGAAAAAAATGATTTTTCAATAAATTATCCATAATTGACATAAATATATGAGGTGAAACAACCTTTTCACTGTTTTTAAAGGATCGTCGGAATCGCAACTACTGCTCATTTCAAACTTGATTTTTCTGAAAATTTTTAACATATAAAATATCCATGGCGTCGCCGACAGATATTCGCAAAGGCCGGGTAATTATATACCAGGGGGTTCCACATTTAGTAATGGAGATGTTGCACCGTACACAGGGACGACAGGCGGGATTTATCCAGACGACCCTACGTAATCTGGAAACGGGAACTTCGGCGGCCGTAAAATTTCGCAGCACGGAAAATGTCGAATTTTGCCATGTTTCTACGGAGACTCTCGAATATTCTTTCGAAGATGATCTTGGCGTGCATTTTATGAATCCGGAAACGTTTGAAGATATTTTGTTTCCATTGGACCTCGTTGCCGATCAAAAACAATACCTCGTACCCAACCATGAATACGATTTGATGTTTGTCGATGGAAAACCGGTGGAAGTGCGTTTACCGGCATCGATTGAGATGAAAATTACGGAATCTCCGGAAGGCGTAAAGGGCGATTCGGCCTCCAATGTACAAAAACCAGCTAAAACAGAAAGTGGATTAACCCTTCAAGTTCCACTGTTTATTAGGGAAGGCGACATTATTCGCGTAAGTACGGAGACGGGAAAATACCTTGGTCGAGCGTGAGAATTTTTATTATTAAAACCCGTGGCATCGCTAGTTGACCCGAAATTAAATTGGCTAGGTTGAGTATTCGTTAATAAAAATCATTAATAAGTTAAAAAATATTAAAAATAAGTGTTTTTGCGTTTAAACACGCTGTCTGCTCCCAGCCTCTGCCTTCCAGCATGGGCGCTATTTTTTAATTTGTCAAGTGACTTTTTTAATAAATCCGTTAGAATGAATAGAAGAGTAAAATGAATCCTTGATCTTCGAAAGATTCTTTCATTAAAAATGAGCATTTTTTAGCAATCGGATGATTCAGTTGGAGTGGGGGCTTTTTTACGGATAAATTTTTCAAACTTTTATGTTTTTTCTCTTTTGTTCTACAATCAATGTTTTCGTTTCTGCGTAGGCTATTCGATTGGCTTCTAGAAAGCCGCCGAAGGTCATTCCAGTCGAAACGATGGAATTTTTTCCCACAAGAGTTCCGGGAAGCAAAACCGAATTACAGCCGACTTGAGCATACTCTCCCAAAATGGTGCCCAGTTTTTTAAGTCCCGTTGAAATTTTTTCGCTTCCTATTTTTATTCTAATCGGCTGTTGATCGAAACGTAAATTGGATAGTATAGCTCCGGCCGCAAGATGGCTATGGGACCCTAGAATGGAATCACCGACGTAATTGAAATGCGCAATTTGAACATGATCCATGATAAGCGAATTTTTAATTTCGCAGGCATTGCCGATAACACAATGTTCGCCGATGATAACGTTCTTGCGAATCAATGCCCCACTACGAATTTCCGTACCATCGCCAACATATACATTGTCCTCAATCGTATACGTAACCGGTAATCTCACATTTTTCCCGATGTGTACATTTTCTCCAATGGCAACTGCCATCGATCTGGAAAATAATTTTTCAAAATTTTTTAAAAAAATATTTTTCATTTTCAGATGTACAAAATTTTGGTAGCCTAACAACGCTTTTTCGATATTAGGCAACCAAGTCCAGGGTGCGTCATTAATTGGAAAAAAATACGAAAATTGTTTAATACTCTCAGGAAAATCAAAAAAATTATTAGCATGCATATTCATTCTCTAAAAAAATCCCCGTAAACGTCCACCGTAAACATTGGTGCTTTCCACAAAGAAGATTGTCCAGAGGGCTCTGCTCTCCGGACTCCTTGACTTCTTTTAACGGCCAACCCATGCGAAGATTTCGCATGGGTTGGCCGCAGAGGTAAGTTTAAATTTTTCCTTTGCCGAGGCGCTGCGCAACGCGCAGCGCTTCGGCAAAAAAGTCAGCCCGCCCGCGGCGAAGCCGCGGGCGGGGCCTTAAGGCCCCCTTCGGGCCTTGTCCCCGGGCAACGCTCGGGAGAAGGCCCGCAATCCAGGTCCAGGGGATGGATCTCCTGGCTGGAGTCCAGAGGGCGGAGCCCTCTGGGCATCATCCCTTGGCAGGGATTCTAGAGGCGAATAGTTCCTAAGGTGGAGTTTTCATGCTTTGTTTACTTCCGAAAATTAATGACCGCATCTTTGCCAAAACTCAGATCAATGCGTTCCACGGGTAGATTATTCCTAACTTTTTGCGTACTCAAAATGAAACTTAGACGTTTCAATTGTTCGTCGAAATTACTATCCTTGAAAATCACCGCCGAAGCACAGTGGCAGCGTACATTAATTCTAGACCAAGGAACGTTTTTTTTTCGCAATTTTTCGATCGAAATTACTTCCATTTGGGCGTAAATGGGCCAGTACTTCGTCTTTGCCAACGTCAAAAGTTCACACACTTTTTCAACTGCCTCTACCTTTTCATACTGACCATCGCCTATGCGTTTTAATGTCGTACCACTCAAAAATGGCATCATTTTTCGATCGATTTCTTGAATGTTTTGACAAGAAAATACGATGCCTTCTCCATCCACAAACATTTCCCGATGTAAATGCCCTTCGCGCACTAAGATTCGTAAAATGGGGATACATTCCGTAAGCGTCACCTTGATCGTATCAGGAAATTGCCGCTCAATACGGACCGTTTTAACCTGTGAACATCGATCCATTTTTTGTTTCATCGCGAAAATATCGACGTCCATGATATCCACCCCCCGAGGAAATGCGAGAAAAGATCGGAGCCATTGCTCATTCAAAGTGCCATTTGTCTGAAATTTGATTTGATATACCGGTTGTGTAAAAATTGATTTCGCATTTTTCTTAATCCAAGAAGAACTCACAAACCCGGTATACATCAAACCGCTGAGCAACATAAGCCATAAAAAGAATTTCAAAAATCTCCGCCAAGAAAATATCCTCTGCGGCGATACTTCCCGCTTGCGTTGCCCCTTGGGTGCGATCTGTTTCACTTTGGGATCCGACTTTTTGCGAAAAACCCACATTAACGACCTATAGTACTATGTGATAAAATCTTGCTCTTTTCAATAAATTTTTGCAGCGAACAAAATGAAAGCTAAACAATAAACACAAAACATAACCTCTCTCTAGTTATCTCTTCCCAATTCTAATTTTTAGCCATTATTAGGTATTAATAAATATTTTTTTAACAAGTATCGACATTAAGGTGGGCTCCCTATCTGCTTTAAAATTTTCCACTAGACGACCGAAGTAATTGCGGCATCCTCGGATAATTTACTGACACAATCCCTCTCAAATGCGAAACTAATCATTCGCTGGCAAAGTGTAGAAAAATTGATACCCACTGCGACTGCAGCCTTGGGAAGTAAGCTCGTTGCTATCATTCCCGGGCTTGTATTGATTTCCAAAAAATTAAATTCGTTCCGATCGTCGAAAATAAAATCCAAACGCCCAAAATCCCGACAACCACAGGCTTGAAAAATTTGCTCCGAAATACTTTGAACATTCCGAGTTTCAGATTTCGTTAACGGCGCCGGAACCCGATATTCAGTTGCGCCTACCGTATATTTGTGGGTGTAATCGTAGAACCCTTCTCGGGGACAAATTTCAATCACGGGCAAAGCATAACCATTGAGAATACCTATCGTAATTTCGCGCCCAACAATGCACGGTTCGACGATCCAATGCCCCTGTGTCCAACCACTCATACCACGTGAAAAATCTTCGAACGTGTAAATCTTTGCCACGCCAATGCTACTTCCCTGATCATTCGGTTTCACTACAAATGGGCCACCGGAAAATGCCCATAGTTCCTCAAAACTTTGCCCACTATAGATACAAAACTTCGCCGTCGAAATACCCAGTCGCTGCGCAATGATTTTTGCCTCATTCTTATTGATGCAAATCCAACTCGCCCTAGAGCCACTCCCAACAAAAGAAAATCCTGCCCCTTCCAATAATTGCTGCAATTGACCATCTTCGCCAAATTTTCCGTGAATGAGTGGGAAAATAACGCATCGCTCCGGATCGAAACTCTTGGGTAAACAATCTTCATCTAATTCAAATAACTCACATTCCATCTGTACTTTTAACGCTTCAAAAACTGCCCGTCCACTGCGTAGCGAAACTTCACGCTCCGACGTACTTCCTCCTCCGCTTAAAATCACAACCTTTTTCATTTCCATTAGTTCATCCTTGTATACCTAAGCATTATTTCAATACCAAAAATTCTCCAAAAGCTACTCGCCCTTAGAATTCCTATCAGAGGATGATACCCAGAGGGCTCCGCCCTCTGGGAACTCCCGCCAGGGGATCCATCCCCTGGACCGGGACAAGGCCCGAAGGGCCAAAAAAAGAGTCCGTGACTCCTTGCGGGAGTCCAGATGGCAGAGTCCTCTGGCAAGCCTAAGGGCTGTTCGCCGCATGATAATTTCCGCAATCCTTGCCTAAAATAACCAAAAGTATCCTCAAAAATTTCCTATGGAATATCTGACGAAAAAATTTTTAGGTTGGAATGTATTTTTTGCTGGATTTTTTCTCAAATTGCTTAGCGTGATGAATTGCTGGAGTGAGCGTGATTTTTATGATTGAATTTATTCCTTACTCTTTTTTTAAAGTTAGCAAGGCGTGTGGCGTAGCTGTCAGGTCGGAATACCGAAAGGCAAAAATGTCATCACTTGCGTATATTGTCCGATGACAAAGGTAATAAATTAGTGTAAAACACGGCACATCCAGCCATGAGGATCATAGCCCAGTGCTTGGATGAAAAGTTTTTCTATTTTTAATTATCTTCGAAATTGCCATTATCTTCAAAGCCGCTTTCCCATGTTACCAAATTTTCCGCCTCTTCCCTTGGAACAATTTCAATAAAAACTTTGTTTGCCTTGTTATCCGTCTCTTATTTTTCCTCTCAACTTGGTCGTAGACTGGGAAGAAATGTGGCTCTTTAGTAACAAAAGCTGACTGGGATGGACGACTGGTTGCGAATTCTTTATTCAGAATACAATCTTTCGTAACAGGAATGCTCGATACGGTCGTACAATATCTTGGCCGAAATTCACTTTTCACATCATAGGTTTCCCAGAGATTTTCTCCATTGTTAATACTTTCATGGTGAGGAGCAATGAGTACATCTGCTTCGGCAACAATGCCTTGATCATTCTCATTTAGCGCTCGAAACAAATCTCCCGGACCATTTCCTAAAAATATTCCTATTTCCACCATTTCTCCACGAGCTGTCATATTTTATGCCGATTCTAATGTCCTTAAATCCCTATCAATTTCTTCTTGACTTTTGTACATTTTCTTTGGCTTTCTAAAAACATTTTCCGTCTATTCGAGTGGATCGCCATGGCGAAAACTATTCAAACTACCTGTTACAGAACCTAAAAGAACCTAAAACGACTACTTTTAAAAAACTTTTCTTCATAAAAAACCTTTCTTTAAATTTTCCATAAGTTTTGATTTGGTTATTATCAACGCAAGTATTTTTTCGAAAGTCAAGTTTTTTTATTATTTTTTTTTACTAGTTAAAACTTAAAACGCTGGAAATGAACTTTTTCTTGACCATATTGCTCCGTTTATTAGCAATGGGGACGAAGGAGAGATGGCTGAGTGGTCGAAAGCCCCTTCCTGCTAAGAAGGTAGCCTTGCAAAACGGGGCTCGAGGGTTCGAATCCCTCTCTCTCCGCCGAAAATTTAATAAACAGATATTGGTATAGGCCCTCTAGGCATAATAGGCTCAAACCTTGGCCTAATTAATTTGTTACTTCTGGGAGGTTTTGCCATGATAGGAGATAGTAATTTGGTCTCACATTCATACTTACCTCCAGAATGTAAATACAGTATTCCTATACCGCAACCAAATGGCGGAATACAAAATACTCTATCTGCGTCACGGAAATAACTATTACTTTCTAAATTTTGAACGGCATTACCCGGATAATCACCAAACTGTCTTGGTGAATCTTCTTCACGAAAATCAAAGTGATCATGACCAACTTCAATAATTTTAAGTACTACTGAAGGCGGACAGCATCTTGACACAATCGGACACACATATTTCCCAGATTTATTTCGTGTTTCATGGGACAAAACAACTAGAGCAGAAGTATTTACAGCCCGAATACACTCTTCAAATCGTGCATTATGGGTTCGCCAATTGCCAGTAAGATATCCCCTATCTCTGGCAAATTGACAATGGGGATCTTTGTAAATCTCATTTGTACAATAACCAGCAATTGTTACGCCTGCGATTACAACGGAACGTTTCACTAAGCCTGAAAGAGGTCCATTTCCCGGATCGATATTACTCACCACGTGCGTTCTTCCTCTTGAAACTCGCACTTTTAGCCAGTCCGTTACTTCTTCCGGATGCATAAACTCATGGTTTCCTAGATTAAATACAAGTTGCACCATATCGTTCGCCAGAAGATTATCGCAAAATCTTCCACATTCTTCCAATCGATCCCTATGTGTACCACTCGCATCCTCACTGCTTCTAATTACCCTCCAATGTGGCACACTCGATTGCCGAAGGATCCTGGTAACAAAATCTCCATTGATGCACACTATAACGGTACTATATTGTTGACATAAATCATTTACAGCCCTCACTATCTTGGGATACTGACTATCGTTGCAATGCAGATCGGTAACACATGCTATGGCAACGTCCTGCGACGGCAAATGAGATGTCGAAGGGACAGGTGTTACGTTTTCCTTACCTTTCAACGGAACCGGCGGAATATTTCGCGATGTGGATTGTCCCAAATTTCTTCCCAATGTTAATTTTTGCAACCACGGCAGCGGCTTGAGCGGAAGTGGCATATTTCTATTAGCCGGAATGCTCAATGTACTCCCCATATTGGGGTTGACGATTTTTTGCAACCACGACGGCAGCTTGCGCAAAGGTGGCATAGTTCTATTAGCCGGAAGCAACCACGGCAGCGGCTTGAGCGGAAGTGGCATAGTTCTATTAGCCGGAAGCAACCACGGCAGCGGCTTGAGCGGAAGTGGCATATTTCTATTAGCCGGAATGCTCAATGTACTCCCCATATTGGGGTTGACGATTTTTTGCAACCACGGCAGCGGCTTGAGCGGAAGTGGCGTATTTCTATTAGCCGGAATGCTCAATGCACTCCCTATATTGGTGTTGACGATTTTTTGCAACCACGTCGGCAGCTTGTGCAAAGGTGGCATAAAATTTCTTTGCGTCGCCATATTCCTCAAATTATTTCTATTAACCGGAGTGCTCAATGCAGCCTTCACATGGGAAGATCCCCATGCTAAAATTATAGCACAACAAACCTTGCTGATTTTACTTGTTAATTTAACCATGAAACATACTTTCTTCAAAGATTTCCCTATTATCAAACATTTAAATTCAAAATTCGCTTTTGAGGACCATGGGTGGAATACAAACATAGTTTTTTTGTAACTCTACATTCATATCACATACCTGTTTATTTTTATATAATTTTAATTTATTAAGGCAAATATTTTCTGAGTTATTTTTTTAACTTTTATTTCTTTCGACAATTAAAATAATTCCTAAGCTTAAAAAATGACCCATTTTAAGTATCCATTTGCCACCATTTTTAATGAAAAATCCGAAATACTTATTCTGAGGTCTTTTTCTTCCGTCGCCTCTAGGGAACAAAATTTTTACTATGCCTATCCTCAAAATCGCTTCTGGAAAATCATAGCTCATCTCACCAAAACAAATCTCATTTCCACCGATGTCGAAGGAAAAAAATTCATGCTGCTCAGTCATAAAATAACTCTGATGGACGTAATCCAAAGCTGCAATATCGAAGAATCAAGCGACAATCGCATTACCCACGTTAGGCCTGTAAATCTATCTTCCTTACCTGGAAATGCTTCCCTTAACCACATTTTTATAAATGAACACAAAGCTTTCCAATTGTATAGTCAATATCTTTCCCAAAATGTTTCCCTTCCCGTAGACAAACTCCATCGACTAGTCCCGCAAATGCGACCTGTAGCTTTAAAAAATTGATCCATCGTTGGAATATATGATCGGCATAGAACCGTATTTAAATTGAAAAATGTACTATTTGTACTACTAAGAAAAAATTAAATGAATATTTTTGTGACAGGGACGGACATTGGCGTCGGAAAGACAATTGTTTCCGCGTGGATCTGTTGCCAAACGGAAGCTTCCTATTGGAAGCCGATCCAAACGGGCTATGAACACGATTCCGATCGCCAAACGGTTGAGCAACTTTCCCTCAATACCGTTACCATCGATGGGGCATATCGGCCAAGGGCGCCGCTATCGCCCTATGACGCTGTAAATAGTGAAATATTTACCCGCTTCTCCCCTACTGCACGGCGGAAGAAAATCTGGATTACACCCATGGGAAACTCGAGCGGTATATTTAAATTTTAATAAAAAAAATGGTTTATTTAGCGCATCCATTGGCACCAATTTTTGACAGGAAATCCGCGGTACTCATTCTGGGATCCTTCCCATCCGCCGCCTCTAGGGAGCAAAATTTTTACTATGCCCATCCCCAAAACCGATTCTGGAAAATCATAGCCCACCTCACCAAAATCGAAAAATTTCCCGATGGCATTGGCGGAAAAAAACAAATGCTGCTCGACCATAAAATGGCGCTGTGGGACGTAGTCCAAAGCTGCAATGTCGAAGGATCAAGCGACAATCGCATCACCCACGTCACGCCCGTGAATCTGTTTTTCCTACTGGAAAGTGCTCCCATTGGACACATTTTTACAAATGGACACAGGGCTTTCCAATTGTACAATCAATATTTTTCCAAAAATGTTTCCCTTCCCGTAAGCAAACTCCCATCGACCAGTCCCGCAAATGCAACCTGCAGCTTCGAAAGATTGATCCACCATTGGAGTATGATGAAACCGTA
>JAITAG010000046.1 GCA_031284265.1 Puniceicoccales bacterium
TGTGACTTTTCGTGTCGGCCGCGCTATCGCGATCCCTATCGGGAAATTTACTTTGAGAAAACATCACCGGATGAGGCAATAATTGAATTTAAAGAGCCACAGCGAGCGTTGTCGAGTGGCCAGGTGGTTGCATTTTACGAAGCAGGAGTCCTTCTCGGCGGCGGAATTTACGCCTAATTTACTTTACGAAGGCTTTAATCGTACCAATCTTCTAAATCTCCTTCTGGCATAATTAATTTTGGCGTAGGTAATGGTGGTGGTTGTGTACGCTCATTGACATCTGGAGATTGTTCCTGTGGTCCTGCTTGTATCGAATCCGATTCTAAAGCGGTTTCATTGGGTTCCCGTTGGATAATTCCAGGTTGAATGATATAGTTTCCGCTGTCCCAATCGGAAAGAGTAAGGTCCGTTACTTTTTCAAAAACTTTAGCAACCGTTGGATGTTGTGTGGGATCTACGGAAAGGCAATTGGCCATAATTTGCGCAAGTTCCTCCAGAATCACTTTCGGATAGGATTTTCCGATGGCTACTTTCATTGCATTGTTTGCTTTATGGAATTTTTCCATTATGAGTTGACTGATCCTTGCATCTATTTCCACTTGTAACTCAGCTTCAAACCTCGTTTTATATTTCTGAATATCTTCTCCATATTCTTGTTCATATGTTTGGCTTTGGATAGCAATTTGTCGTTCAATTACAGTAAATTGCCGTTGTAGTTCATCAAATCGCTGTTGTAATCCTTCTTTTGTTTGATTTTTATTCTGTATTAAGTAATATGGACTTCTAATTCGCATGCCTTGTCTATCAATTTCTTCGCTTAACTTAGTTAAATCTTCCTCCAGTGACATTATTGCTAATGCTGATAGGTCTTGTTGCTGTCCGGAATTTTTTTTGGCTTGTATAAGTTCTTCTCTTGCTGCTTTTTTATGACTTTCCTGAGTATTATAAATATCTACATGATTATTAATGCTTAAAATATTTGCCCCATTGATTCCGAAAAGAAAAGAGGGTATCAATATTCCCAAGGATTTCATATTCCTAGAAGAAAGCTTTTGAAAGTCTTCTTCATTGATTTTCTTAGAAAGCCCAAAATCAATGATTCTTGGTATATATTTGTATTGATCTTCAAGAGGTAAGTTGGCTTTAGCTGTCGTCCTTGCTTCATTGAGTGCTCGCCTACCTTCCTCTGCTAAATCTTCTTCTTCTTTCGTTATTTTCGTCATTTGTCTCGCTTTGGCCTCTACCTTTGCTATCATCGCTTCATTATTCGCCGCTATCACTTCATCGGGAAGCCTCTTTTTCTCCATCATAATATTTGATGCATGTAAATCGTTATGGGCTATGCCCGCTTTTTCTAGGGCATATAGGCTGCTCATCAGGGCACACAAACGTTCGAGTGCCTTTTTGGGCGTATCGACCCAATCTTTTTTTCGTGAATAATCACGAAAAGTTTCACCTTGGACCCTTTCTTGTATCAAAGATTCGTCCGCTAATTTTTTTCCCGGTACTACAAGTTCAAGGCCCTGTATGTCTGCAATTTGGGTTTTTGAAGTAATATTTTTACGTATATCCCTGATGCATTGTCCGATATCAGCTTCATTATCAATAACTCTGATGTATTGTTCTATGTCGGCTTCATTATCAGTATCGCCTTCTTTTTGTATGAATTCACCGGGTACATCGGGAGTGGTTATCGAATACACAGTACCCCAAGCCCCGCTTCCAATCTTTTTCTTTGATTGGATGGTGAGATTTTCCGGAATGGCATCCAGTGGATCGGGATTGGCTTTTTGATATTGTTCAACATTTACTTCAGCCGCCTCAGTCTGGAACAAGGAAAAGGGTATACCAAATGATAAAAACGAAACGATGAAATGCGAATAATTTTTCATAGGATAAACTATTTTTTACATTTTAATTCAAATGTCAAATAATTTTTTATGAAATTTTTATCTTAAGTTAATTTGAAAATTAAAAATTAAGAACAACTTGTTATGGTAAAATGGAAGAAAGATATGTATCCTAAAATAGTATTTTTCAGTAATGGTGCCTATGAAAATGGCGGCCAGAGGAACGCCAATGTTTATGCGTAACATTTGCTTGAAGAGCGGCACTTCTCTTTTAAATCTATTGCCATGATTAAAAATCTGGAGACAGGAATGGCCTACGATGTCGCCGTTATTGGCAGTGGATTAGCGGGGTTGACAGCGGCAAATTATCTGGCAAAGTTAGGTTATCGGGTGGTCCTGTTCGAACAACACTACGTTCTCGGCGGCCTTGCTGCCTACTTTTCTCGCAAAAATCATATTTTTGATGTTTCACTCCATGGATTTCCATTCGGTATGGTCAAGTCCTGTAGAAAGTATTGGTCGCCCGAAATCGCGAACAGTATCGTCCAACTGAAGCGCATTCGTTTTGTAAATCCGCAATTCGATATTGAAACAACTTTCACACGGGAAGATTTTACAAAAATATTGATTGAAAACTTTCGCATTATGCCGGAAATCGTCGAAAACTTTTTCACCCGATCGCGCCAAATGAATTTTTATGACGATGATCATCGGTGTACGCGCGATATTTTTGAAGAATTTTTTCCGGGACGCAACGATGTACATCGTCTGTTGATGGAGCCCATTGCCTACGCCAATGGATCGACACTCGATGACGAAGCAATCACCTATGGCATTGTGTTTTCCAATTTCATGAGCAAAGGCGTCTACACTTTCGAAGGCGGAACGGACTTGCTCATAAAAAAAATGACCGAAGAATTAATACGCAATGGTGTGGATATTTTCAAGCGCAGTAAAGTTGAAAAAGTTTTGTTAGATCGTGACCGAATTGCTGGCGTACATGTCAACGGAATCGATGTGAAGTGTCGCGCTGTCTTATCCAATGCGCACATTTTAAATACGGTCAAAAATCTCATCGGCGAAGAATATTTTTCATCGGAATTTTTGGCGAAAGTTAGTAAAACGCGAATCAATAATAGCTCATGCCAGGTTTACATAGGGATTACTCCTGGAGAAACCATCGATGATATCGGTGATTTGATTTTTACTTCGGAAAGTGAGTATTTTAACAGTAAAGAGTTGAAGGATTTTCATACAAAAAGTCGTACATTCTCGCTTTATTACCCGAAAACTCGGCCAAACGAAAAACCAATATATACAATCGTAGCTTCCATGAATGCCGATTGGAGTGATTGGAGTAATTTAGATGAAGCGGACTACCAACGTGAAAAAAAACGTATCGCAGAAGATAGTATTCGGTCCTTGGAACAATTTATTCCCGATGTTCTCCAAAAAATCGCCTCCGTCGAAACCGCTACGCCTAAGACATTTTTTCGATACACAAGCCATCCCTGTGGAACCTCATTTGGAACAAAGTTCGAAGGACTTGAAATTTCCATGAACCTTCCCAACGAAATCCAAGGACTTTACCACGCAGGTTCCGTTGGGATTATCATGTCCGGATGGCTTGGAGCAATGAACTATGGCGTAATCACAGCCCATAAACTTGCAAGCTATTTGTAATATAAATCAAACAATCTAAAGGGAAAATCATAAGAATCTCCATGAACATTTCCAATAAAGTTTATGAACTTGGCCATACGAATTCCGTTGGAATCATTACGTCCCTATGGCTTGGGGCAATGAACTATGGCGTAATCACACCTCCCAAACAATCTAAAGGGAAAATCGTAAAAACCATCTTTCATCACCTTATTCTCACATACAATACCCTTAAATTTTTTATGAGCCCCAATACCATAAAATAAAGGCAAACTTTCACACACATCATTTTTTTAGTTCTGTGACTGCACCTTCGGAACATAAGTATACCCAATGCCATGAGAAGTGCGAATGACATCGTCGGTTTCGATACCATGGGCACTGAACATTTTCCTAAGTTTAACGATATACTGGTCTAAGGAACGGCTTTTGACATTTGCATGTTCCCCCCAAACATTATGAATAATACTTTTCCGACTGAGAATGAGGTGCGGATTTTGAGCGAGATAGGATAGAATTCCAAATTCTTTGCGTCCGATTTTTTCAAATGATCCATCCTTAAAGCGAACTTCCAAACGGCTCGGATCAACTTCCGTACTTAAAAACTCAAAAGTTCCATCGGTTAAGGAAGCATTCGCAGTTAATTGGGTATCTCCTGCACGATTTGTCCGGCGCAGTACGGCGGATATTCTCGATAAAAGTTCACCTAATCCGAAAGGCTTTGTCATGAAATCATCGCCGCCTGCTTCTAAACTCGCCACTTTGATCTCTTCCCGATTCTCACCTGAAATAAAAATAGTGGGAATCGAAATACTTCTCTTTTTCAAATCCTCAAGTAACGATAAGCCATCCCTTCCGGGAAGATTGAGATCGAGCAACATTAGATTCGAAAAGGAACGCTGCAGAAACCTCAGTGCGTCGTCCGCATTATAAAATTTTTGCGCATCCATTCCAGATATCTGTAATTGCTTCTCAATTAACTCGGATAATTCACTATCATCTTCAACTACTAAAATCAACGGTTTTACTTTCGCTGCCATAATGATTATTACCTATTGTCTTTGAAAGATTTATGTCAAGCATAATTTACTCGTTTTTATTAGAAAATTTTAATTCAGTCTTTTTTAGCAGAAAGATACTGAGAAAATGGCTACTTCGAACCGCGGATTGGGATAAGGATTAAATTTTTTTCAAAAAAAAGATTGAATATGAAAATGTGTATGCTAGTGATGACTAAATTTTTTAAGAATAGACTATGAATAGGAAAAAACGTATCATTATTTTGGGAGCAACCGGATCCGTTGGAACGACGGTCCTGGGAGAAATTGTCCGCTTTCGAGAACAATTTGAAATCGTCGGCATTTCGTGCCATTCCAACATCGAACGTGCTGAAACGATTATTAGGGATTTTTCCGTCCGGGCGGTAACGGTAACGGATCCCAAAATTTCCGTACCAAAAAATATTTGCGGAACAGTATTCCGCGGGACCGATGGCCTGAGCGCTATGGTGGAGTCGTTGGAATACGATGCGCTAGTCGTCTCAATGGCCGGAGTCGATGGTTTGCGATCTGTACTTCGGGCGATCGAGCGCGGGAAAACGATTATTTTGGCGAGTAAGGAAATATTGGTAATTGCCGGTGAAATGGTGATGAGTCTAGCTAAGGCTAAGGGGGTAGCGATCCTACCGTTGGATAGTGAACATAATGCGATTTTTCAGTGTACCCGCGGCGATAACCGTTTCATTAAACGACTTTGGCTAACCGCTTCGGGCGGAAAATTTTGGGATCAGGACCTTCAAACGATTGGTCGTGCAACCGTTGCTGAGGTATTGCGGCATCCCAAATGGTCCATGGGGAAAAAAATTACCGTGGATTCGTCGACGATGGCAAACAAAGGTTTGGAAATCATCGAGACAATGCATCTGTTTGATGTGGAGCCAGCGCAAATTGAAGTGGCGATTCATCCTTCCTGTACGGTCCATTCGCTGGTCGAATTTTGCGATGGCAGTTTTTTGGCACAAATGTCGCCCGCTTCCATGAAATATGCGGCCCGTTACTGCCTATTTTATCCGGAGCGTGTCGATGTTCAAGAACAGTCCTTGGATCTCTTTCGATTGGATGAGCTTCAATTTTTTCGGCCCGATTTGGAAAAATTTCCCTGTTTGAAATGGGCTATGGAGGTGGCTAGCAGTAAGCAAAGTAAGCGCATTGCCTATAACGCGGCGAATGAGGTGGCCGTGACATTATTTTTGGAAGAAAAAATTACGCTGGGAGCCATTCCTGAAATTATCTGGAATGCCCTGTCGAAGGTGGAGGATAAAAATTATGCGACAGTGGAAGAGATTTTAGCGGTCGATCAAATGGCGCGCAGTAGGGCGAAACAATTGGCAAGGAGGTTTTTTTAGGCTTTGGTGCACCCATCCGCGGCAGAGCCGCGGAACCTTTCTTCGAAAGGTTGGGAGGCTTTGCCTCCCACGGGTGCACGAAACAACTGTACGAATCAACAATTGGCAAAAAAAATTTTACGCATAGATATTGCTTTTAATTTTCTTGAGCACATTCTAAAATTCAATGGAATTGAAACATGGAGCGTTTACTAATCATTGGCAGTGGTTGTGCGGGATTGACGGCGGCGATTTACGCAGCCCGTGCCGACCTTGCCCCACTAGTCATTGAAGGGGATCAGCCGGGTGGCCAATTGATTCGGACGACCAACGTTGAAAATTTTCCCGGATTTCCCGATGGGATCAATGGATTTGAGTTGATGTCCCAGATGCGCATGCAGGCGGAAAAATTGGGTGCGCAGTTTCTACCGGAAATCGTTAGTGGCGTCGATTTGGAGAAAAAGGTTGTCATTTGTGGAAACGATTCCATGGAATCGCGGGCGCTCATTATTGCAACGGGAGCGTCGCCGCGCATGCTTCATATTCCCGGTGAGGAAGAATTTTTTGGAGGAAAGGGCGTGAGTACCTGTGCGACCTGCGACGGTGCGTTTTACAAAAATAAGGAAGTGGCCGT
>JAITAG010000062.1 GCA_031284265.1 Puniceicoccales bacterium
GCTGACCATGGAGAGCCAGTGCCCGAGGAAATTTTGGTAGAACCTGTAAGGTAGTATAAAAAATACACAAAAAATGGCGATGAAGAAATCCATCGCCATGGTTTTTTTACGGTTGAAAAGTGTTATGATTTCATGAACCCCAAATGGCGAATCATTGTCATTTCCGGTGAATTATGAATCACTTTGATGGGGCGAGTCATCCGAGGAAAAATCATCCCAAATATTCCATGAATCAGAACTCGATGCGGCTTGTGGGGGAAAAGCCGAATTCGATTGTTGTGCTGGCTGAGGCTGTGCCGGAGGTGGCGGTTGTGCTGGCAGTGCTTTACTGTTACGCCTTTGAAGTAACTGTAATCTGTTTTTGCAGGCGTTGTTGGATCGGCCGAGAAATGATGCTATGGTGTGCCATTTTGAGCCTAATTCTGTGTATTTTTGCAGCAATAAAGCATCTTCTCCAGCGGTCCATGGATCCTGCTTAAGACAAGGATTTAAATAATTGGTCTATCGATCTCGGCACTGTCTTGCATTTCGACCGGACATGAAAAAAGCAATTTGTCGCCAATCGTTCGCTCCGTATAGATTTACAAGGTTTCGCAATTGAACATCTTCTTCCGAAGTAAATTGATTCTTAGGTTTGGAAGCTGTTAGCTGATTCGCAATAACGAAAGGACCATAGTTTAGTGGCGGCGGGTAGGCACCGAAAGGACCATAGTTTGGTGGCGGCGGGTGGGCACCGAAAGAATATGGTGCCGTCAAATAACCTAGGACTGAAATGAAACAACCGAAACCTAATGTTAGTATCTTTTTATGTGATTTATTCATGGTGGTTGTTATTATGATAAATTTAAAAATATTGCCAAGTAAAATATGAAAATAATTTAAAAATATTTTAAACTAGAAAATAATATAACCGTAAATCTTTTTTTCCCGATGCTTCGCCGCCTTCCGCTGCGAATGGAATTTTCAGGAAAAAGTTTGCTTGAAATTGTTTTTATCCTAATACATATGCCGTGTCATATGAATGCGATCAATGAGAAAATACAGCACGGGCAAGATTCGGAAAATGCCGTCACGGAACACGAAAATTTAAACGATCAATTGGTCGAAAATGATCAAAGTGTAATAGATATTCCGGATAGTGGAGAAAATTTAGTTCCGAGTCCGGAAAAAATTGCTGACCTTCGTACCGAAACGCCCGCCAGTGTGTCCATGGCCGATTTCGTAACCCTGGAATTGCAACAGCTTAGGGAGCAATTGTTCCGCGTCCAAGCGGATTTCGATAACTATCGCAAACGTGCTATCCGCGATCAGGACGATCTCCGCCGCTTCGCCTCCGCTGATTTTATCGGAGAACTATTGCCCATTCTCGATAGCTTCGAACTCGGATTAAAGTCGACGCAGGAAAATTCCAATACACTTTCCGGATTTCAAATGATTTTTACGCAACTGCAAGCGCTCCTTGCCGCAAAGGGCATAAAAGAAATTGCCCCCAATGGTGAACTTTTTAATCCCCAATGGGCGGAAGCCGTTGCCTATGTTCCCGACGGGGATATCCCCCGGGAGCATGTCGTCCAAACGGTCCGCAAGGGATATTTTTTACACGATCGCCTGCTACGGCCGGCCTCGGTAGTCGTCTCAAAGGGCGCTCAAACGGAGGAGAAATAAATGGCTAAATCGGATTATTACGAATTATTGGGGGTGTCTAAAAGCGCATCGGCCGATGAAATAAAAAAGGCCTATCGAAAGATGGCAGTTAAATACCACCCCGATAAAAACCCCGGCGATAAATCGGCGGAGGAAAAATTTAAGCAGGTCTCAGAGGCCTATGATGTCCTCAACGATGAACAAAAACGGGCCGCCTACGACCGCTATGGCCACGATGCTTTCGATCCCAGTAAGGGAGGAGGGCAGTCAGGCCGCCGAAGCAGTACGGGTTTTCAAGACCCCTTCGATGTTTTTAGGGAAGCTTTTGGAGGCGATGGCGGTATTTTTAGTGATTTATTTGGTAGCAGTTCGAAGCGACGTTCAACGCAGCAGGATGGTGCAGATTTGCGCTACGATTTGGAAATTTCTTTGAAAGAAGCCTTTACGGGAGTGGAAAAATTATTGCGCTACGACCGCCATGTAACCTGTACCCATTGCAATGGAATGGGTTCCGAAAAGGGTTCCCAGTCGGGAACTTGTCCCACCTGCCGCGGCTCCGGGATCTTAACCATATCCCAGGGTTTTTTTGCGATGCGCCAAACCTGTCCCGATTGCAATGGTACGGGGACAAAGATTATAAATCCCTGTCGCGCTTGCCAGGGAACAGGTTGTATCGAGGAGAATACGAAAACGAAAATTAAAATTCCCGCTGGAGTTGCCGATGGGATGAAATTGCGTTTAAATGGCTTTGGCGAAGCGGGCGTTCGCGGGGGACAAAATGGTGATTTGTTTGTTGTAGTTTTTGTCAAAAATGATAAACAATTTGAACGCGATGGCGATAATTTACACTGCAATCTATCCATTCCGTTTACATTGGCCGCATTGGGCGGTGAAATTAACATAAAAACAATCGATGCGGAGGCGGTTTTACAAATACCTTCTGGGACGCAACCGGATTCGATTTTGCGCATGCGCGGCTACGGTATGCCAAATTTCTCAACGGGTAACCGGGGCGACCAATTGGTACACATCAGAGTCGAAGTGCCGAAAAAATTGACCTCCGAACAGCGCGCCAAATTGGAGGCCTTTGCGATGTCCCTGGGGTCTAGCGAAAAATCCTGGTTCTCGAAAATTAAAGATTCTTTTCAGTGAAATTAAAATATCCTCGAATTTATTCTTTTGTAAGAAGTTCGTGGCGAATTTTTTCGAGTTCGGGGTAAAGGAGATCGAGAAATTTTTGTAGTGTGGGATCGATTTTAATGTTATGTTCGCAAACTTCCTTGGCGTGGTCGAGGAGGCGAAGGGCGCGTTTGGGCCGTTCGCCATCGCCGTAACGCCTGGCAGCAGCAAGTAAAATTGCCGGATGGTCGGGGAAAATGTTGAGAATGAAATCGTAAATTTGTAACCCCGAGTCAATGCTGAGTTCCGAGATGGATTCCGCGAGTTGCATGTATGTAGTGGGATGAGGGGCGCCGTTAGGACAGAATAGCGTCAAAAATTGGAACAATTGGGCCGCAATCCGTACTTTACCATCGTTGTAAAATGTTTCTGCAAAATTGCTAAGAATTTGAATGTCGTTTTCCGTGGATGCGGAAAATACTTCCAGTAAGGGACGTTGCTCCGATTGGGAAATAATTTGTTTCAAAACTGTCCAACATGCTGCGTCGTTGGCGTAATGGTCCAATGCCGAGCGGTAAATCATCATGAGAATTGATGTATTATTACCAGCGACTCCCAGCGATAACCCCAGCTCATTGGCAGAAATTTCTTTTATCATATTTTCTAATTTTTGACAGAATTGATCCAGTTTCCCTTTAGTATCCATGAAATGTGATATCTATTAAATTTTTGATAAAAGAAAAGCTCAAATTGCTGTATACTTAAATTTTAAAATTTAGGTCAGTCGGGTAAAATTTTTTAAAAATAGTCCCGGATGCTAGACGTGATGCTCACCCCTCCCTCTACCTCCCAGCCTTGAAAGATTTCAGGGGTTTGTCAAATTTTTTAATACATCTCCTCCGATTTTTATTGGTAAATAAATATAATAAAGGAGCTAAATATTTATATTAATTTTCGATATGAAATAGATTTTTTAATTTTTCCTGGGTATTTTGAGGGAGTTGGGATAGGTTGCCCATTTCTTTGAAGGGAGGCATAGGCGTTGGGGTAGAGTGGTGGGGGCAGTGTTCGACGATATCCTCTCCTAGGGAATCTTTTTGTTTTGGAGTGGGGGGGATTTCGTCGAGGTCCGGATTGCTTTGAAAATTTTTTAGGAGCGTGAGAACTTGATCGATTGATCGCTGCTCAAAGGCTTCGATTGCGCGAAATAGGGCGAGTTGAAACATGACCGAACCGTCTGGAAAGTCTTTTGCGGCCGTAATGATATCTAAGAACTTTAAAGTTTTCGCAATCTCGGTTGGATTTTCGAGTGAAGTTAATTTTTTTTGCAGCATTTTAGCCACATCCGATAGGATTCCTGAAAAGTTACAATGCTTAAATTGTTCGGTTAGGCGAACAATTCCTCGGTAATCCATATGTTCCACGCACATTAAAATTTCATTCAGGTCCTGTGAGGAAACGAGGCCGTACGCTTTGACGACATCTGTTTCTGTGATGTAATTATTGCCGAAGGAGGTCAGTTGGTCAAGAATGGATTGGGCGTCCCGCATCCCACCATCGGCAATGCGTGCGATTGCTTGTAGCGCCAGTGAATCTGCATGGATCTGTTCCGCCTGTGCAATTTGTTGTAATTTTTTGACAATAATTTCTTCGTCAATCGGCTTAAACTCGAAGCGTTGGCAGCGAGAAGCGATCGTTTGTGGAACTTTGTAAGCCTCCGTTGTCGCAAGAATAAATTTTACATGCGCCGGTGGTTCTTCCAAGGTTTTTAGGAGGGCGTTAAAGGCTGCTTGGGAAAGCATGTGTACTTCGTCGACGATGTAAATTTTAAAGCGGCAGAGTGTCGGTACATATTGGCATTCTTCGCGCAAGTTACGCACCTGTTCGACGGAATTGTTGGAGGCGCCATCGATTTCAATGACATCCATGCAGTGTCCTTCGAAGATTGATCGGCAGGGTTCGCCATTCGGATCGGCGTCGATGGTGGGATGCTCGGGGGCATTGAGAGCCATTGCGAGGAGGCGGGCGGTTGAAGTTTTTCCCGTTCCACGGGGTCCGATGAATAAAAATGCGTGGGCAATTTTATTGAGACGGATCGCATTTTCGAGGGTCTGAACGATTGGTTCCTGACCGACCAGTTCGCTAAGCCGTTGGGGGCGCCACCGTCGCGCTATTACCTGATAATTCTCTCCCATGGATAAAAACTATCCATAAAAGACTGCCGCTACAAGTTTTATTTGAATCAGTTTTTGAAAAATAGACTTGGCCATTCAAATTACAATGAACCCGCAGACCATATTTTATTCGAAGGTGGCATGGCAAAAATCAGCCGTAGGGTAAGCCAAACTTCCTTCTAGGATACCATTTAGCAGACATGGGAGGTAGGATTTTGTTAAACCGGAATCGTTAT
>JAITAG010000004.1 GCA_031284265.1 Puniceicoccales bacterium
GGCGAAGCCGCGGGCGGGCCCCTTGGGCCCTTCGGGCCTGTTCCCCGGGCGTTGCCCGGGGAACAGGCCCGGAATCCCGGTCCAGGGGATGGATCCCCTGGCGGGGATCCAAGGGCGCGCAGCCCTTGGACAGGCTTGCCCAAAGGGCTCCGCCATCTGGGCAGCACCCTGGCGGGGATCCTAAGGGCGTGCAGCCCTTAGATTACGTCCTACCCACCAGCCCGTGAACATATTCGTCGACAACAAAGGGAGCTAGGTCCGCATGGCCTTCGCCGGTACCTATAAAATAAACCGGAATACCCAATTTTTCGTAAATCCCAACAATCGCTCCACCCCGACTCGTTCCGTCAACTTTCGTCATAACCATACCCGTCAAACCGAGTTCCTCATGAAATTTTTTCGCCGATGTGATCGTATTTGTCCCCAAATGGGCATCGACAACAAGCCATAGGTGTTGGGGAAAAGCGGGATTAATTTTTCCAATTACCCTTTTCAATTTTACTAGTTCCGCCATAAGATTGGATTTGTTGTGGATACGGCCGGCCGTATCTAGAATCACAACACTTTTTCCGCGACCGACGGCCGCTTGGCAAGTATCAAACGCCACCGAAGCCGGATCCGCACCCCGTTGACTTTCGACGAGATCGAAATGGAGCCGTTGCGCCCAGACTTTAATCTGTTCATTTGCCGCCGCCCGAAAGGTATCGCAGGCACCTATTATCACCGATTTTCCATTTTTCGCAAAAAATCCAGCTAACTTGGCAGCGGTCGTCGTCTTTCCCGAACCATTCACTCCCACCAGACCAATTACCAATGGCACCGCTTGCGTCTGCGGATTACCTTCGCCCGCATCCCGTCCCCACTCTCCATTAATTTCCAAAAAGCGATCCGCACCGCGAAGCACATCGCGCAACATATTTTCACAGATTACACCTACTTCCTGTCCCTGCATTTGAGGATTATTTTTATGGGCCACCTTGATCGCAGCGATCACCTTCTCGGTTGTTTCAACGCCGATATCGGCGGAATAAAGTAGGGCTTCAATTTGATCGATGGAACTTTGGTCGAGTTTCTCCCGCTGAAAAATGCTTTTAAAGGTTGCAGTTAATTTATTTTTTGTTGACTCAACTTGAGCGTAAATTTTCGAAAATAACCCAAACATATGAGCCATCTTTTGCAAAATTCACAAAAGTCGATCACAAAAGCGATTTTTCTCGACCGCGACGGTACGCTTAACGTCGATTACAATTACGTTTCCGATCCGGATAAAATTCATCCCATCGACGGCGCTAGGGAAGCCATTGAAATTTTTATATGCCAGGAATTTTTGCTCTTTTTATTTACCAACCAACCCGGTATTGAACAAAAAATTTACACCAAAGAAGACGTCGAGGCCTGTAATCAGCGGATTATCGAACTTCTGGGCAATCCGCACTTTACGGAAATTTGTATCGCCTCCGAAGCGACTCATGCGCCGGAACATTACCGCAAACCTTCTCCGCGATTTATCAACGAAATGGTCGATAAATATCGATTAGAGCGCAGCAAATGCTACATGATCGGCGACAAGGAAACCGATGCTTTGGCGGGTTTAAATGCAGGCATTCATGGCATTTTACTCGAATCCGCATATCCCCAATCGCCCCAATGTCAACAACTCATCCGGGAAGGAAAAATTTTAGTTTTTAAAAATTTACTGGATTTCGCTCAAAACATATGAGATAGCATTCCCATAGGTGAACGGATGGCCTATTTTTTAAAAAATCTTGACACCACCTGAAAAATTTACGTTAGTTAACAGCGATGGCCAAAAAACATCAGTCCGCAGGTAAGTCCCACGCCTATTTGGGTGTATTTTCGCTGGCAATGATCAATTGCGCAGCGGTAATCAATCTCCGCAATCTTCCATCCATGGCAGAATATGGGTTAGGTATGGTTGCCTTCTACGCCTTTTCCGTAATTTTTTTTCTCATTCCGACGGCCCTCGTATCGGCGGAACTGGCGACGGGTTTCCCTGAAGAGGGCGGTATTGCGAACTGGGTGGGTAAAGCAATCGGAAGCGTTTGGGGGTTTTTAGCCGTTTGGCTGCAGCTATTTTCAAATGTGGTCGGCTTTCCCGCATCCCTCGCCTATCTCGCCTCGATCATAGCCTACGCCACCGGTTACCCAACCCTCGCAGAAAATAATTACTACATATTTTTCGTCATTTTGGTCGTTACCTGGTGCGGAACTTGGGTAGCACTTCATGGCATACAATTGGCGAGTATCCTCACCAATATCGGTTCCATTTTGGGAACACTTATTCCAGGAATAATCATCACTGCACTGGGAATTGCCTGGCTCACGGCGGGGCACCCACCCCATATGAAGCTATCCTATTCCGCCCTATTGCCCACACTCGATTCGCCGGAAAAATTTGTCTTTTTACTCAATGTATTGCTCGGATTTGCAGGTCTGGAAATGTCCGCCGTCCACGCCCAGAACGTCAAAAATCCCCAACGGGATTATCCGCGGGCCATACTATTGTCCACATTCTTCATCTTTACGATTTCCCTACTCGGTTCACTCGCCATTGCCGTATCGGTCCCCAAGGAAATCCTCACCCTCGAGTCAGGGGTTATCCAAGCCATCGAAGCGCTATGCGCAAAATTTGCTATACCCTGGCTTGCGAAATGGCTTGCATGGCTTATGGCTTTGGGCGTTTTGGGATGGTTTATCGCCTGGGTTGCGGGACCTGCGCGGGGGATGCTCGCCACAGCTAATAAGGGCAACCTCCCACCCTTCTTACAAAAAACAAATGCCCAGGGTATGCCTTCTGCAATCATCGTTTGGCAAGCCGCAACGATTACCCTATTTTCGCTTATTTTTCTATTCCTTCCATCCGTAACGGTATGTTTTTGGATGCTCATGGCCATCACGGCTCAGACGACACTCATTATGTATATCCTTATGTTTACCACGGGGATTGTACTCAAATTTAAATACCCAAATGTAAAACGTACCTACACCGTTCCATTTGGCAAACTGGGCATGATCGCCATAGGGATAACGGCAAGCATAGTTTGTGGGATTTGTTATATTATCGGATTTTTACCGCCCGAAGAAATTCACTTTGAAAATAAAACGAGTTACATCCTACTCATGGCCATGGGCAATATCATAATTCTACTGCCTCCCTTTATCATCGCCCGCTTCCGGCGACCGAGTTGGAAAAAATAAAATTATAAACGGAAGAATCTTAAAAAAAATTTTATGAGATTGACTCGAAGAGGATCCTCGCTAGAAAAACGAAAGAAGGTGAAATTGTGAAAAGTGAAATTAAGTCAGTGGATTCGGTTCGCAGAGAAGCCAGCGTCATCATTGGGAAAGATATCCTTCAAAAAGAAGAGCATTCCGTCCTGCAATCCTTTGCTCGGGACATGAAAATTCCAGGATTTCGAAAGGGGAAAGTTCCGCCCGCACTGATTAAAACGCGTCATACTAAGGAATTAAAGGAGCAAATCGATAAAGCCGTTGCCTCGAAAGCCTTTGACGATATGGTTAAAGAAAATAATTGGGAAGTTTTTTCGCTCGTAAAATTTGATGTCCGAGATACCCCCGATGGCGATAGAGAACTCAATTTTACCGTCGATCTGAAACCGACCTTCGAACTGCTCGATTACAAAAATATCGAAATCGAACGGCCCGAAATTACCGTCAGTGACGAAGAAATTACCGAAGCTATTGAGCAGATGCGCAACCATTACGCAGATTATAAGGCCGTAAAGCGCCCGATTCAAAAGGGGGATTTTGTACGCCTTCAGTATGAAGGTACGCTCGAGGACGGAACGAAAGCCATCGATCTCGTCCCCCAAATGCCCACCTGGGCCGAACAAAAAAGTACCTGGGAAAAGGCCGGTGAGGAGGATTCTCAAGGGATACAAGCCATCGCCACAGGCATTGTGGATATGGAAATCGATGGCGAAAAAGATGTTGAAATGGAGTTCCCTGCCGATTTTGCAATCGCCGAACTCCAAGGAAAAAAAGTAACCTATCACGTCAAAATTTTTGAAATTCGTGAAAAAGTTCTCCCCGAACTCGACGATGTATTCCTCGAAAAATTAAAGGTAAAAGACCTCGAAGAACTTAAAACGCAATTCGCTACGAGTATCAAAACCCGAAAAATGCAGGCATTGCGTTTTAAACAGCGAGAAGATATCGTCCAAAAAATGATCAATAGTGCCACTTTCGAAGTCCCCGAAAGTGCCGTACAATACGAACAAATCCATATCATACGTAACTTCGTCGAACGTCAAATTCACGAAGGTATGACCGCAGAAATATTCGAAAATAATAAGGATAAATTATTTGGAGATACCCAGGATCTAGCCCGCGACCGCGCCAGGGTCAATTTTGTTCTCGAAAAAATTGCCGAAAAAGAAAACATCACGATCACCGATGCGGAATTGAACCAAATGATTATACAGGAAGCTTCGATGCTGCGCATTACCCCGGACCGATTGGTCGAAGAAATTAAAAACAATCGCGAGCGAATTCAGGATCTTCGACGGCGCGCCATTTTCGGAAAAACGCTTGACTTTATTTTACTCTCTAATTTAAAAAGAAACGACGAAGAGAAAGATAGTGTTTCATCGGCAGTCCCTTTGGAAACCCCATTATCCAACGATTCTGTCACATCGGTCAATGCCTAATCATTATGCAGACTAAAACTGTCAGTCAATACATGCCGCTTCCCTACGTCTATGAGCGCGACGGCCGCCAGGAACGTTCCTGGGATATCTATAGCCGTCTGCTTAAAGACCGTATCATTTTTCTAGGAACAGCGGTCGATGACTTCGTAGCTAATGCAATTGTCGCCCAGTTGCTTTTTCTCCAAATGGAGGATTCTAAAAAAGACATTCACATGTATGTCAATTCGCCGGGAGGTAGCATTACGGCAGGAATGGCAATCTATGATACGATGAAATTTATGAGCTGCGACGTAGTGACCTACTGTATCGGCCAAGCGGCAAGCATGGCAACGGTACTTTTGGCAGCCGGAACAAAGGGAAAACGTTACGCACTTCCCAACAGTCGGGTAATGATTCACCAACCCTCAGGCCAGGCAACGGGTCAAACTTCGGATATATCGATTGCGGCAAAGGAAATTTTGCGCTGGAAAAAAACTTTGACCCATATTCTCGCCGGGTGTACGGGCCAAAATATAGAGAAAGTCGAAAGAGATTCAGATCGCGACTTTTTCATGTCGGCAACCGATGCGAAAGAATACGGCATTGTGGACGAAGTCATCGAAAAAAAATCCACGGAAAATAAAAATAATTAAAAATTTGTTCTTTGAAATTATGGAATCGAGCGAAAAAATTGAAAAGATGTCGTTGCGTCGCGAAAATCGTATCCTAGCGGTTCAGTGGATCTACATGTGCGAAGCGACGCGGACCCAAGCGAATGCGGAAATCCTATCATCGCTCTGTAACATTTTTGAAAAAAATCCAGCCAATTTCGAATTCACCCGGGAAATAATCTTTCTACTGCAAAAAAATTTAGCCGAAATTGATACACTCATCGATCGCTTTGCGACAAATTGGAATTTTTCACGCATATCACTGGTCGATCTGTGCATTATCCGCCTCGCGATCTGTGAACTATTATACCGCAATGATATTCCCCCCATCGTATCCATTAACGAAGCCATTGAATTGGGGAAAATGTTTTCCGGAGAAAATTCTAAGGCGTTCATTAATGGTATACTGGACCGCGTCAAATGTACGCTCTCGCGCTCGCTGCGTACGGCTTCTTAACCATGTTGGCTAATCCAAAATTATTTTCTTTGGAAGAAGCTACAAAAATTCGTAATCAACACCGAAACCGTACCATTGTTCTGACAAATGGTTGCTTCGATTTATTGCACGCCGGCCACGTTTTTTCACTACAACAGGCGGCAAGTTTTGGCGAACTTTGGATCGCACTCAACGGCGATGAAAGTATTCACCAATTAAAAGGCCCGTTACGACCGATTATCGGAGAATGGGAACGCGCATATGTGCTAGCAGCATTGGAATGCGTTTCAGGAATTTTTATCTTTCCTAATCAACGCCTGACTCGAGAATTAGAAATTTTCCACCCCGATATCTATGTGAAATCGACAGATTATAACCTCCAAACACTCCATGGAGAGGAACGTCTGGTCCTCGAAAAAATAGGTGCTACGGTAAAATTCGTACAAACATTGCCAAACCTTAGCACAACTATTTTAATAAATAGAATCCAAAATGCAACTTCCTAACATTGGGCTTGATTTCTCGAACGCATAACATTATAATTAGCCTCGTTTTATCTATGTTCTATTATTGGATGTTTTTGATAGGCTATGCTATCGGATCGATTCCCTTCGCAGTGCTTATCGCAAAAACGAAAGGTATCGATATTCTTCGCGAAGGCAGCGGAAATCCAGGCGCTACGAATGTAAAACGCGTTCTTGGGAAAAAATATGGAAATTTGGTTTTTTGTCTCGATTTTCTCAAAGGTCTCCTACCCGTTTTCATCGCCAAAACTTACTTTCAACTTCATCCCAATTTGGCCAATAATGCATGCGCTGCACTACTAGCTGGACTTGTTTCGGGTCACAGTTTTTCTCTTTTTTTAAAATTTCACGGTGGAAAAGGCGTTGCGACGACCATCGGTGGCCTAGCTGTTTTGATGCCCGGTGTCATATTTTTAGGTATTATTTTATGGTATTCCGTGTTTACTATCACGCGTTTTGTTTCGCTCGCTTCGCTCTGCTTCGCCCTATCACTCCCACTCAATGTTTATCTTTTCGGCTACCAAAGAGAAATTATTAGGCTGGCTTTTTTTTTAACGATAATCATATTTCTGCGCCATATTTCAAACATCCATCGCCTGTGGAATGGCGTTGAAAATCGATTCGATGAAAAAAAATAATACTGTCTCGTATTTATTGCATGTTTTTGTACATTTTTTTAAATCTTATTGTCCGGTTGGTCGATACCCCTCTGGCAGCATAACTAACTCAGTAGAATCTCGATTTGTGCGCAATATTCATCGGCAATAGCTTTAAAAAACAGTAAATAACTCATTGCTCCGAGGGCTAAAAATGGACCGAACGGCAATGAACTGCCAAATTTGATTTTACTCTTCCGCCGATTGTAAATCCACCAGACCGGAAATAGGGTCACCATTCCCAAACAGGTTCCACCAAAAATCGAAAAAATCGCCCCCTTTGTCCCTAAAAAAGCGCCAATGCAACCCATTAATTTCACATCACCGAAACCAACCGCCTCCTTATTGAGAACGAGTTCCGCAAAAACAGCAATCCATAGCAAAATACTTGAACCCAATAGCATGCCTCGAATTGAAGCAATTCCTCCACAAAAAATGTAATTTCCTCTGGAAAAATGCGACAACAATACGCCGCCCAAAATCCCTAAAATCGCCCCACCAACGGTACAGCGATCGGGTATGGTCATCGTTGCGAAATCAATTCCAGAAGCAACGATCAATAATCCGAAAAAAATCCCATATACCAGAAATTCCCACGGATCTGACTTTCGCCATAGTAGTAAAAATAAAACAGCGACCAAAATTTCACAAAAAATATATTGCAATTCGAGTCTTCGTCCACAACAACGCGCCTTACCCCCCAATAAAATCCAACTAACAATCGGAATATTGAGAAAAAACGGTATCGGCTGTCCACAATCGCAGCGCGATCCGGGAAAAATAATGGAAATATTTTTGGGAATACGCATGATACAAACGTTGAAAAAACTACCGAAACATGCCCCTAGAAAAAAAATGAGCAGACCACAAACCGGATGATTCCAAAATTCTAAAAGTGTCATTTCAATAATTAATTAACGATTCGCCCGTCATTTCTGCGGGTTGTTTGAGACCCATAATGTGGAGAAGCGTCGGCGCTAAATCGCCCAATTTCCCCCCCGATTTCAACGAAACCGCTCCATGTTTTTCTCCGTACAAAATCAAAGGCACCGGATTCATCGTGTGCTGCGTGTGCGGAACTTCGTTTTCAAAATCCCACATCTGCTCAGAATTTCCATGATCCGCTGTGATGAATACCGTGCCATGAACACTGTCCACCGCCATCGCAATTTCACCTAAACACCGATCAACTACCTCCGCCGCTTTGACCGCTGCCGCAAAATTCCCCGTGTGCCCCACCATATCCGTATTCGCAAAATTGACAACAATTAATCCATATTTTTCAGATAAAATGGCCCCGATAACTTTGTCCTTAACCGCATAGGCACTCATCTCCGGCCGCTGATCGTAGGTCTCAATATCCTTCGGACTGGGAATCAATACGCGCTCTTCCCCGGGAAACGGCTCCTCGCGGTAATCGTTGAAAAAAAACGTTACGTGCGCATATTTTTCCGTTTCCGCACAACGAAATTGCGCAATCCCTAGATCACTTAAATAACCCCCTAAAATATGCTTCATTTTTTCCGGCCGTACAAAAATGACATTCGGACATAACCCCTGCTCATACTCCGTCAACGTCGCCCAAAATATGTCCACTGTCTTTTTTCTTAGAAATTGACCAAAATTTTTATCCGTAAACGCACGAGTAATTTCCCTCGGCCGATCGCCGCGAAAATTAAATAAAATCAACGAATCGCCATCTTCGATCACACCGGGAAACTCGCCGTTTTCATCGACAATTTGCGTCGGTAATATGAACTCATCGCCCCGTCGAACGTCATCTATCGGATTTTTATAGTAATGCTCGATTGCCTCTGCCGCACTTTTTGCCCTAAAACTTTCCCCCATCCCCGTTAAACAATCGTACGCCTTCTGTACGCGCTCCCAACGATTGTCGCGATCCATTGCCCAAAATCGCCCAATTACAGTCGCTATTCTCCCCACACCGACTTCATCACATTTTTTTTCAATCGCCCGTAAAAATCCTAATCCACTCTTCGGAGGTGTGTCACGCCCATCGCTTAAAAAATGAATATAAACGGAAGTTAATTCATGTTTTTTACAAATCTCGAGCAACCCATACAAATGCCGCAAAACGGAATGGACACCGCCATCGGAACATAATCCCAAAAGGTGTAATTTTTTGTTATTTTTTTTGACACGCTTAATCGCTTCGAGAACAACGGGATTATTATCCGCAGTTCCTTCTTCAAAAGCTTTATCAATGCGAACAATTTCCTGATCCACAATCCGACCCGCACCAATATTCTGATGACCGACTTCGCTGTTTCCCATTACACCATACGGTAACCCAACGTCCCGACCACATGTCCTAATCTCAGTATATAAACACGTAGCTAACATTTTGTCGAAAAATGGCGTTTGTGCATTTCTAATCGCATCCCATTGTACCCATTTCGGATTCTTACCAATTCCCCAACCATCGCAAATTACCAATACCGTCCTGTTCATCACTATGAATGTAAATGGGAGAAAATTTTTTTCAATATTTACTTTATAACTTGCTTGCCAGAGGGCTCCGCCCTCTGGACTCCCGCAAGGAACATAGTTCCTTGACCTGTTTAACGGCCAATCCATGCGAAAATTTCGCATGGATTGGCCGTAAGGTCGAAAACTTTATTTTCTTTGGCCGAGGCGCTGCGCGTTGCGCACTGCCTCGGCCAAAAAGTCAGCCCGCCCGCGGCGAAGCCGCGGGCGGGCCTTCGGGCCCTTCGGGCCTGTGCCCCGGGCGTTGCCCGGGGACAAGGCCCGGAACCCCGGTCCAGGGAGTGGCCCCCCTGGCGGGAGTCCAAGGGCGCGTAGCCCTTAGGCCTCAACACAAAACATACGCAATTTTTCCTTCAATTTATCAATACCGATATTTTTAGCGCACGAAATAATCAAAATTTCTTCGCCTATAGCTTTTTTGAAGGCAACCAAATGTTCGTCCGATGCCGATAAATCGACCTTATTGGCAACGACAAGATGCTTCTTCTCCAAAAGATTACGATCGTAACACGCCAATTCCTCTAGCAATGTCCGATAGTCATCGATGGGATTGCGTCCGTCAACACCGGCAATATCGACTAAAAACAGAAGCATTTTACAGCGTTCAATGTGTCTCAAAAATTTAATACCAAGACCATGATTTTCATGCGCACCGGAAATTAATCCGGGAATATCTGCAATAGTTAGCATTTGATATGTTTCCGGATAAGGGATAACACCTACCTTTGGATTCAACGTCGTAAAGGGATAAGACGCTTCCTTTTGTTGCGCGTTAGTCAAAATGTTAATCAAAGATGATTTTCCAGCATTGGGAAATCCAACAAGGCCAATGTCTGCAATTGTCTTTAAAATAAATGTAAATTCACCGCTTTCACCGGGCATACCAAGTGTTATTTTCTTTGGTGCTTGATTTATGGAACTTTTGAAATTAACATTTCCTTTCCCGCCGATTCCACCTTTTAATAACACAATTCTTTCGCCATCTTTGAGTAATTCAATCGCCACGGTCTTTGTTTCGTTATTAATTACAACTGTTCCTTCGGGCACTTTTAGGAAACAACTCGCACCATTCGCACCGTGACAGTTCGAGCCGCGGCCCGGTTCCCCATTTTTCGCCAAAGCGTGGGGTACGAATTTGTAATTTGTCAAATCTGCCACGTTGCAATCGCAGACCAAAATTACGTCACCCCCATCACCACCATCGCCTCCATTCGGACCACCACTTGGGCGATACTTCTCGCGCAAAAAACTGAGACATCCGCTACCGCCATTACCCGCTTTTAAAACCACTTTCGCTTCATCGACGAACATGCTCCCATTATCTTTTTCTTAAATTTATCTTACAAGAAAAATCATTCGCATCGCTATAATTTTTAAGGGCTGCGCGCCTTTGGAATCTCCACCAAGGGGTGCTGCCCAGAGGGCTCTGCCATCTAGACTCCCGCCAGGGGGTCCACTCCCCGGACCGGGATTCCGGGCCTGTGCCCCGGGCAACGCCCGCGGCGAAGCCGCGGGCGGGAGTTTACCCTTACGGCCAAGGAACTACGTTCCTTGCGGGGTATGGGGCGGAGCCCTCTGGCAAGCTTATTCTTCGAAAAATTTTTTTTCGAAAAGTTCCTCAAGCTCTTTGATTAAATCACGCTGTTCTGTAAGAGAACCACCTTCGATAATAAAAAGCAGTTCCGTACCGCAGTAGGCTTCAAGCATCATCAATCCCATGATACTTTTTCCATTAACCTGTTCGTCGAATCGTCGTACCCAAACGTCAATATCCTTATATTTATTGATAATTCTCACAATCATTGCCGCCGGCGTAGCATGTAAGCCGAGGCGATTTTTTACGCAAAACTTTTGCCGAGACTGTATTGAAAATGCCACCGATTTCTCTCTTTCTTACTTGGGTTTTCCTTTCTTTAAAAAGCAGACTTTGTTTAGTAAGTAGTACAAAAAAAAAATTTTCAATACTTTTCTATAGGTAACAAAAGAAAAAAATAAGGTTGCTCAACAATATAAAAAATCTTTCATATCTCTCAATATTTTTTAGTATGAGTTCATGCAATTTGGATTGCATCATGAATCGAATACAAAGTAAAGGAAGCGAAATAAAATGGAAAACTATTGCCTACACAGTATTTGTTTTTTTGCATTGATTAATTTTCACCAATGTGTGGAAGGAGGACGTCTAACGCGCAAAAATTTTAATAGATTCTCCGCATCGCACACCATTGAAACGGAGGAAAATACGAAGGAAATTCGTCATTTTTCCAAGGTGCTTCACAGGCAACAACGCCATGGCTTAAAAATAAAAACTAACAAACGATTTCAAAAATATGCAAAAATCGCACGAAAAGAGCTCAATATGCATGGGCTCAATTGCCCATTTATACGGCGTACGCGTTCTTCGAAAATCGGCACCGTTCCCCTATATAAGCTGCCAAATGAAAATAAATAGCGGCTCCGAAGCCATTAGGAGGAGCGAAAACGTTAGCGAAAAGATAGAAAAATAATCGACATCATTGCGTTGGACAATGACATTTTTTTGCACCAACGAACCGTGTTTTTTAGCCAATTTATCGGTCAAATCAACCGGTTTCTTCACAAAACCAAACATAAATCTTTATACAGAAAATCAAGTGAAATCGGTGAAATAACTCACCGCTCAAATTAACTTTCCAAATTTCCTGGAATTTATGCAAAAATCTAGGCGACTAAGCATAAAACAAGCTAGAATTTCTCGAAGAAAAACCGGCTCCAAATATTGGCAATAACCTATTCTCGTACCCAATTGTGGCGGCACTATTATCGGCGATTTCTTACGTCGGCTCAACAGCCTTCGATATCTTTGCTTTACATGCTTCAAGAATGTCATTTTTTTCTTTACTTTCTATAATCATCTCCTGTGCAATGCTGCAAATAGCTGCCTTTTGCTCAGGGGGACATCCTTTAAATTCTGCATTTTTGTTTAGCTCGTTAAAAACCAATGTCATAGTCATACATCCGCCCCAAAAAGTCGCCATATAACTTTCTTTGTACACTACATCTTTGTCTACTACAATGAAGGTGGATTTTACAATCATATCCCGTGCAAGTTTGTAAATAGCTTCCTTTTGTTCAGGGTCACATTTATCAAATTCTTCATAATCATTTAGTTTATTATAAATCCCTATCATGAACTCACATCCATAAAAAATGCACTCTGTGTTTTCTGCGTTTTTAATCATTTTTTGTATATATTTTTCAATGACTTCCTTTTGTTCGGGTTTACATTTATCAAAGTTATCATTTTTGCTTAACTCGCCCCAAACCGACATCATAGCCTTACATCCATCAAGAATGTACTTTGTGTCTTTTTCTGCTGTAATCATTGTTTGTATATATTTTTCAATGGCTTCCTTTTGTCCAGGTTCACATTCAACGAAGTGTTTATTCTTTTCTAGCTTAACGTAGATCGATGCCATTTTCTTACATTCCTTAGCAATGATCTCTTCATTTTTTTCGTTTTTAATCCTATCCCGTGCAAATCTGTAAATAGCTTCCCTTTGCTCAGGTTTACATTTATTGAAATCGCCTTTTTTGCTTAGCTTATCACAAATCGACATCATTTGACCACATCTGTTAAGAATGATC
Organism: Puniceicoccales bacterium; assembly: GCA_031284265.1. Classification (GTDB taxonomy): domain Bacteria; phylum Verrucomicrobiota; class Verrucomicrobiia; order Opitutales; family LL51; genus LL51. The sequence goes on from JAITAG010000004.1 coordinate 13,093, forward strand.
TCTGTTTTCTTTTTTCCCTTAACCATTTCTCGTACATATTCGCCAATGGCTTTCCGTTGTTCAGGTCCACATTTAACAAAATATTCATCTTTTTCTAGCTCAGCATAGATCGATGCCATTTTCTTATATTCCTTAAGGAGGGTATTAATTTCTGCTCCGCTTTCAATCCTATTACTTATATATGCACTACTCCTATCCCTCAATTCTTCAAACTTATGATTAGCAAAATCTCTACTAGTTTTAAAACTAGCATAGATCGATACCATTTTCTTACATTCCTTAAGAATGGTATCCGAGTCTTTTCTACTTGCAATACCAGCATTTATATGTTTTTCAACTACAGATGCACAACTAGCAAAATGCTCATTTTTTATTAACTCATTGCGAATCACACAAAACTGTGCCGTCTTCTCACATTTTTTAAGAACGTCCGCAGTGTTCACTCCTTTTCCAACCTCACTTTCGCCATATTTGACAATAGCTTTCCGTTGATCATCTGTACACTTATTAAAATCTTTACTACTTTCTAGCTCATTATGGAACATATAGAACGGCACCATTTGATTACATGCTTCAAGAATGGTCTTTTGATCTTTTCCGGCTGCAATCTGACTCTGTGCAAATTTTCCAATAAATTCCTTTTGTTCAGGTGTACATTGCTTGAAATCTTCATTTTTGTTTAGCTTACCATAGAACCGCACCATTTGATTACATTTCTTAGAAACGGTCCACTTTCTATTTCTGGATTTAAGCTCACCCTGTGCATATTTGCAAATACTTAACAATTGTTCAGATGTGCAATCTTCACCATTTTTCATTTTCATATAATCATAGATCTCCATCATTTGGTTGCATTCATCCAAAATTAGTTTTGTATCTACGTTTCCTAATTGTATAATATCATTGCCACCCTTTGCAATCCTAGATTGTACATGTTCGCAAACAGCTTTCTGTTGTTCAAGTGTACATTGATTAAATTTTCCATTTCCCTTTAGCTTAATACATACTTTAGCAATATCTTTACATTTTTTATTAATATCTGCAACATTATTCCGTATATCTGCAACATTATTCCGTATATATTTGTCAATAGCTTCCTTTTGTCCGGGTGTACATTGTTTAAAGTCCTCATTCTTTTTTAACTTCTTATAGATTGATACCATTTTTTTACATTCATTTAAAATGATTCCTGGATCTTTCCCGCTTGCAAGTTGATCCTTTGCATATTGGCGAATTATTTCCTGTTGCTCTGTACAATTTCCAAAACCTACATCAGTTAGATTTTTATTCATACCCGCCAACACCTTGCACCCTTCAAGAATGGCATCTGGATTGCTTCCTTTTTCAACTTTACTCTTTGCATATTGGCAAATAAAATCCTTTTGGATCTTTTCACATTTTTTAAATTCGTCATCTTTCTCAAGCCTATTATTGATTATATGGAGTCCCGCCTTTTTCTTACATGCTTCCAAAATGACTTCTGATTTTGTTCCAGCGTTAACCGCTTCAAATACATAGGCTACGATAGCTTTCTGTTGCCCATCTGTACACTCATTAAAATTTTTATCCTCTTGCATATTACCCACAATGTTTATGGCCTTAAACTTTCTTATATTTTCCTTACATTCATTAAGAACATCCGCCATGGCCTTTCCGTCTGAAACCGCTCTACTTATCATATAGCTAATCATTTGCTGTTGTTTTGGTGTACACTTTTTAAAACTTACAGAATCTAGCGTTTTATTAACATTCGCCAACGCATCACATTCCTTAAAAACTTCATTTGAGTCTTTTCCCTCTTTAATTTTAATCACTGCATATTCGCGAATAAAATCCTGATATTCCTTGGGACAGTTTTTAAAATTTTCATATTTTTCTAGCTTATTAAAGATGACATCGTAACTCGCATTTTTCTTTCCTGCTTCAAGAATTACACCTAATTCTTTTTTACCTCTAATTGCAGCATTTACTTTTTTGAAAATAAGTTCTTTTTGCGCTTCTGTACACCCTTTAAAATTTTCATCATTTTCTAGCTCATTACGGATATAAAAAAAATTCTCCCTGTTCTTACATTCTTCAAAAACAGTTTCTGGTTTTTCTTCCCTTGCGAGCGCATCCTGCGCATATTCTTCAATTCTCTTCTGCTGTTCAGGCGTACAGCTACAATCATGTATTAATTGGCCTTCAATTTCATCTTTACGCTTTTTAATCCATGCATTTACTTCATCTTTGCTTTTATATTCTTTTTTAACAACAGCACTTTCTCCATTATGTTTTTTAAGCCACTTCATTGCTGATTTGTGATCTTTAAACTCTTTCGGAGAACTTTTATGTGCATCTCTACTTGTCAACGGTTTACCTGATCTAATAATTGTTTCTGTGACTTTTATTTTCCCTTTACCATTTCTCTGCATTTCAACGGATACACTATGAATCTCATACTTGTTAGCATACATCACATTTTGAGGTCTATTATCGGTTGAAATAGGATTGCTAGGCTGATTACTAATACCTCTTAAGCTCATATTAAATAATATATAAAATATTCAATATTTTCCAAGTTTTTTTAATTAAAACTTTTTGACATAATTTATTAACTCGCGTTATCTGAAAATTGGCACCGTTCTCTCTACATAAACTGCCAAATGAAAATAAATAGTGGCTCCGAAGCCATTGCGAGGAACGAAAACGTTAGCAAAAAGATAATAAAAATAATCGAAATGCGTGCGTTGTGTTAGGCACTGTTTTAGCTGGACTATCGGTCAAATCAACCGGTCTCTCCACGGCGCTGAATATAAATTTCACACAAAAGATCGAGCGAAATTGGAGAAATGTGAGCCATTTCCAATACCATCCGAACAATTCCCTTCATGGATTTATCGTATGGTAATGGTCTCTCCATTACTCATTTTAAATGTACCACCGCTCCATAAAGCTTCTTTAAAACCAACATCTGCTATATTTCTCGGTACAATTCCAGCACTTCTTATATCCATATCCCAAGTTTCTATATATATTATATAATATATTTATATTGTAAATTTTATTCGTAAATATTGATCTCAAAATAAAGTGGCCCGAATTTTCATGATGAAAATTCGGGCCCCAAATACTGGCAACGACCTACTCTCGCACCACATCGTGGCGGCACTACCGGCGAGCGATTGAGGGCTTAACGATCGTGTTCGGAATGGGAACACATACTCTTCTCCATTTCGAGCTTTTAAAGGATCCTTAAAGAATCAGACCAAAATTACCATCATTTTTAATCGTTTTGAGCAAACCGCATTTCAAGCGGCTTTTCCAGCAATCCTAATGGAATATCCAAACACCCACGATCGACCATATATGCAATACTAACGAGGCGACTATCATCGGTAAATCCATTGTATATATTTCCAAATCTGGATTGGACAGAAATTAAACTTTCCCACTCAATCTCACTTCCCGTAGGACTTCTTAAAATAACCAATCCTTCTCCGTACAAAATAGCAGAATTTGGCCTCCAAATAACAGCCGGTTTATCACCTATCATCAAGCCAACATACCCATCCCGACGTACCTCTGTAATCGTTATCGGTAAACTCGCAATATCAATGCTATTCATAGTACTTGGATCAGCTTTTTTAGGACCAGCTTTCACGGAAGTCCTACTAAATAAATTTCCAGCTTTTACCAAAGTCCCGTTGAATAGACCTCCGATAAGTACAACACTTACTGCCTTAATCCGCATTGATTTGCAAACAATATCCATACGATTGACTCTATCCCCCAAAATTTCATGTCAAACTTTTTTGTATACTTTTTTCTATTGCACACAAAACAAATATATTTCCAATAGAATTTTACCTATTCATAAAGAATAATGTTTCAATGATGGCTTTCTTAGCTTTTAAAAAATCGGATCAAAATTACTATCATTTTCAATCGCTTTGAGCAAACGTACTTCAAGCGGTTTTTCTAACAATCCCAATGGGATATCCAAACATCCACGATCGACCATATATGCAATACTAACGAGGCGATTATCATCGGTAAATCCATTGTATATATTTCCAAATCTGGATTGGACAGAAATTAAACTTTCCCACTCAATCTCACTTCCCGCAGGACTTCTTAAAATAACCAATCCTTCTCTGTACAAAATAGCAGAATTTGGCCTCCAAATAACAGCCGGTTTATCACCTATCATCAAGCCAACATACCCATCCCGACGTACCTCTGTAACTGTTATCGGTAAACTTGCAATATCAACGTTATTCATAATAATTTCCTTTTCTTAGCAAAAATATCTATACTTCTTGAGCAATCTTTTCTTGCCTATGCACTATTATACTAGCTTAGATGGGGGAGTGTGGCCTTTAGTTCCATCCCTATATTCACCACGCTCAAACTTTGGAACGGCCACTATGGGTGGTTCTTGTCCATATGGAACACTACTTATGCTAGTTACTTTCATATCTAGACCACTGATATCTGCTACAATTTCACTCTGATAACGGTAGAGACTCCTGTCCGCTAACTCGGTAGATAGAAAAAAAGCACCGACAACGCGAGAAAATGAAACTTCCATTAAGACACACATTTTCCCAAGTTCAGGTTCTTTAAATCCCACAGGTGGCTCTAACTCTAATGCCGTTGATTCTGCGATTCCATTTGGCTGCCCACTGATAATATCTCCCACCTTAGCATTTTGATAGACTTCTGGCATAATATTTTGCGCTAAACCTCGTGCAACTTTAATCGTTCCTGCTTCTCTATCAATTAATGGATGGTCAATAGCATCCAATCCAATAGCAGTAAAAGCCTTATACATCGACAAAGACCTATCCAATGTCCTGTCAAGAACAGCTTGATCATTTATTTGAAAACAACCAATACTAGATTTTCGACATGCGATCATTGCTTGATAATTATTTCCTTGCAAATAATAACGATCCGTGTTATACTCACCACCAAGATGGTGTCCATCTGTTCTATGATCCAGCATTACGGATTTCATAGCACGAGAACATTGAGAAAATGAATCTGCTGTTTGCTGGCATTGCCATTGCTGAATTACTTTCATGGATCCTCCTGCATTTTTCATATGAGCAGCCAAGTGTTCTTCAATATTCGCCCTCCACTGTGTCATGCCTTCACTATCCATAAATCCACTCGAATTCTCGACTTTTATCCTTTTACCTTCAGGCTTTAAAACCTCTTCTATGCCCCCTTGATATAATTTAGCCATATCTAAGGCTACGCTTAATACCCAACTTTCTTCATCTCCGTCAGTCTTCATCTGCTCTATGTACATTTTAATAAAATTTTGTTGATCTGGTGTACATTTAGCAATTTCCAACTCTAATACCGCTCTATTTATTTTAATCTGGGATAACACATTTCTTTCTAGCCATGCCTCTGCTTCTTTTTCATTTTTATACTCCTTAATAACAACACATTGGGCCTGCTGTGATTTATGTGCTTTGATCCCATTTATTGCTTTTTTGTGGGTATTTTTACTGATAGTAAACATTTCTTCGGTACTTCCACGTACATTTCTCTCTACTAATGGAGTATTATCACTAAAAATTGTTTCTATAATCATTATTTTTCCATTTCCACGTTTTATCTCAACATACCCATCATCGGTCCTAAATTTTCCGCCTTTTTCTATTGCCTGATGCGAACTTAAGTTTGATAACCTACTCAATCCACTAACACTATTGTTTACATCCATAATTCATTCTTAAAAAGAAGATGTAAAATATTCAACACATTGCAAGCTTCAAAAATCGACACGATTTTTTCCCGGATGCAAAGTGGCCCGAATTTTCATGATGAAAATTCGGGCCCCAAATACTGGCAACGACCTACTCTCGCACCACATCGTGGCGGCACTACCATCGGCGATTGAGGGCTTAACGATCGTGTTCGG
>JAITAG010000012.1 GCA_031284265.1 Puniceicoccales bacterium
GATTACACTCTCTCCCACAAACTCTCTCATCAGATTATACTCTAAATTTTTTACTCAATTACGCACTTACTCACTTAAGCACTTCCGCACTTCCGCACTTCCGCACTTCCGCACTTCCGCACTTCCGCACTTTTAAAAAAACCATGAAATAATTATTTCGAGTTCACAAATTCTGTCAAGGGAAAAACGCAAATTATTTTTGTTTTTTCCGAAAAACTATTCCCGAAAAAAATTTGACAATGGTCCATTCTCCTCCAAAGCTGGAGAGTAGATTGTCCAGAGGGCTCTGCCCTCTGGACTCCCGCCAGGGGATCCATCCTTTGGACCGGGATTCCGGGCCTGTTCCCCGGGCGTTGCCCGAGGGACAGGCCCGAATGGCCCAAAGGGCCCGCCAGCGGCGAAGCCGCGGGCGGCCCTGACCTTTTGGCCGAGGCGCCGCGCATCGCGCAGCGTCTCGGCCAAGGAAAAATAAAAGTTTTAAACTAGTCCTGCGGCCAATCCATTCGAAGTTTTCGCATGGATTGGCCGCAAAACAGGTCAAGGAACTGTGTTCCTTGCGGGGTATGGGGCGGAGCCCTTTGGCCAAGCCCGTCCAACAAAATATTTGACGTGTTTTCTCATTTTGACCATTATTTTTTCGATGAATCGCATTTGGCAGGCGTATGCGCGGGTTATAAGTTGCGAAATTGGTTTACGGCTGAAGTTTCCCCATGATTTTTTTTCGGACAGGAGGCAATGCATTGCCTGTTCTGGGGGTATTGATTCCGTTTGTCTAGTTCTTGCAACTGCGACGCGATTACCCGTGCAACAACTGGCAATTCTCCATTACAATCACAATACCAGGAACCAAGAAACGGATGCAGATGAAATGTTTGTACGTCAATTGGCTGACGGATTGGGAATTGATTTTTTTTCCGAAAAGAGATCTAGTGGTGTGGCGACGGAGGAAGCTTTGCGCAGTGCCCGCTATGATTTTTTTTCGCGGACGATGGTCAAATTAGGAAGTCCGTATTTACTTCTTGCGCATCAGGCCGACGATGTTATCGAAACCATGTTTATGCGTCTAGCCCGGGGAAGTACAGAAATCGCAGCTCCCAAATATCGTCAACCTTTTGCCGATGGGAGCTGCCACCTACGCCCCCTCATTCATATTTTTAAGCAGGAAATTATTGATTTATTTATAAAAAATCAAATCCCATGGCGTGAAGATTCGAGTAATCGTGAGGATAAATATCTGCGCAATCGCATTCGGAAGCTATTGCCAGAGCTGGATCTTATTTTTGAGGGACGCGATTGGAAACGGGGGGTTCTTTTGGCTCATCGCTATTTAGAAGAGGATGCGGCCTGTCTTCAGTCAATGGCGGAAGACCTATGCACGAATGTCCAAAAACTCGATTTGAGCGGCGTTTCTCACGATGCGATTATTCGTCGGGCCATTCAATTTTGGCTGCGCGATCATTCACTGCTTCGCCCATGCTTTGAGCAAATTTTCGATGCCGTTATCCAAAATTATTCCGCAAAAATCAGTATCTGTGCCCAAATGTTTGTTGAAATTAATCGGAAAATTTTATGTAAGGTTTCAACTTCAACAAATAATTTCAAAATTAATTTCAAAAATTGGCTATCGGGAACGCTCTATTTACCTACGGGCCATCAATTAACCCGGGAAATCGTTTCCTTTTCCGCCAAAGACCTGTGTTCAAAAACACTTAATGCCGCATGTATCTATGTTAATCATGAAAAATGCGAGAAAATTTCAATACGCAGTTGGCAACACGGCGACCGCTATCGACCGATTAATGCCCCAACAAAATCGCTGAAAAAACTCTTCGCTGAAAAAAAAATTCCTATGGATCGGCGTTCTTTACTCCCCGTACTTTGCGACGAAGAGGGTTCTATTATCTGGGTTCCCCATCTACCGCCCGCCGATTTTGTAAAAGTTCAAAATAATCTTGCGATAAAAATCACTTTTTCGTCGACATAAATAAAAAAATTCGTGGGGTATAGAGCCATCTTTTAATGACTTCGTTAATTCCGAATAAAAATAATAGTCGCATTCGCTCCCTTATGATTTGGGGAGTTATCATTCTCGTCATGTGTCTCCTATGGGAGAATTATAGTACGACCATGTCTATTCAGGAGAAATGGACCATTTCCCAAGCTATTGAAGCATCCAAAGCTGGTAAAATTATCAAAGGGTTTGTCAAATCGGACTCTGCAAAAGGCGAAAAATGGCATACCCTAAGCGGTGAGGCGAAGACGGATACCCCTGTCATTCTTCTCAATGGCCAGACGCGAGACTATATCCAATTCGAAGCCGAAGGGAAATTGACCAGTAAACGTTTCGAAGATCTCATGTCATCTTCGGATATCTGGCGCGAAGAATCAAATAACAATCTTTGGATGTCCATTTTTATCAGTGTCTTGCCCCTACTTATCCTTATCTCTTTTATTTATATTTTCCTTTTTCGTTCCCTAAAAAATGCGAATCGCAGTGCCCTTATCTTTGGCAAAAGCAAGGCAAAACTCATCGCCAAGGAAAATAATAAAAAAACTTTTAAGGATTTTGCAGGTTACGAGGAAGCAAAAGAGGAAGTGGCAGAAATCGTCGAATTTTTAAAAAATCCTCAAAAATTTAAAGATATCGGCGCGAAAATTCCCAAGGGATTTCTCATGGTCGGTCCACCGGGGACCGGTAAAACTTTGCTTGCCCGCGCCATCGCCGGCGAAGCCAATGTACCCTTTTTTAATGTGAGCGGTTCGGATTTTGTCGAAATGTTTGTCGGTCTCGGTGCGGCCCGCGTGCGCGATACCTTTGAACAGGCCCGTAAAAATTCGCCATGTCTCGTCTTCATCGATGAAATCGATGCGGTCGGACGCAGTCGCGGAGCCGGTATCGGTGGTGGCAATGATGAGCGCGAACAAACGCTCAATTCACTACTCGTCGAAATGGATGGCTTCGAAGAAAATAACGGCGTCATTGTTATCGCCGCAACGAATCGCCCCGATGTTCTCGATAACGCCCTACTCCGTCCGGGACGCTTCGATCGCCAGGTGGTCATCGATATGCCCGATCTCACCGGCCGCTTCGAAATTTTAAAGGTCCACGTCGTCCGTTTTAAACTCAAATCCAATATCAGTCTTAAGGAAATTGCCCGACATACTTCGGGATTTTCCGGTGCCGATCTCGAAAACCTACTCAATGAAGCGGCCATACTCTGCGCGCGCTACAACCATAGGGAAATCGATCGCTCAGAAATTGATGAGGCCTACGATAAGGTCGCCTACGGCCGTGAACGCCGCAAACTCATGGATCAAAAGGATAAAAAGATTACCGCATTCCACGAGGCCGGTCATGCCATTATTCAAGCCTTTGTCGATACCGGTGACATGCCCGTTCATAAGGTGACGATTCTTCCCCGCGGACAAAGCCTGGGTAGCACGATGTTTATGCCCAAAAAAGATATACTCAATTATTCCAAAACGAATATTTTGAACAACATTTGCTGTTCCATGGGTGGACGCGTAGCCGAAGAAATTACGTTCAATGAATTGACGAGTGGTGCCGCATGCGATATCAAATCGGCAACTAAATTGGCGCGAAAAATGGTCTGCGACTGGGGCATGAGTGACCTTGGAACCGTCGCCTACGGCGAAAATCAAGACCACATCTTCCTCGGAAAAGAAATTGCCCGAGATCAAAATTATAGCGAACAAACGGCCCAGAAAATTGATGCGGAAATCGCTAAAACGATCCAAAACGAATACGAGCGCGCTAAAAAGATCCTCACGGAACACTACGCCCTCGTCCAAAAATTGGCGGAAGCACTGCTGAAATATGAGACCATCGAAGGAAAGCACGTCTATGAATTGGTCAAACATGGCGATTTTCGATCGAAACTAACGGCCACACGGCGGCGGTCATCGGGTTCCAAAAAGGTCGAAACGGCAATACCTCCGTCCGCCGATGGGGAAAATAAAGAAGAATCAAAAAAAATTGATAAAAAGCTTGCAACGGAAAATAAAACCCAAGAAAGAGAATTGGTGTAAATCATTATGGAAAATATCGGTTATATTCAAACTTTTGGTGCAATCATCGTCCAAATTTATCTCATTCTTAATCCTCCAACCGCCATCACGATCTTGTTGGGAATAAGCAAAAATAGTACAACGGCCGAACGCTTACAAGCCGCCAAGCAAATTTGTACCATTGGCTGCATATTACTTTTTGGATTTGCCCTTTTTGGCCAAGTGATCCTCAATGATGTCTTTCACATTTCAACGGAAGCCTTCCAAGTTGGAGGAGGATTGTTTCTCCTTTTCATCGGACTCAGCATGGCTACTGCCAAAAGTTCCGATAGTAATTCCGATGGCGAAAGTAAAGGCAGTCAACAGAAGCTTTCAGATTTGGTGATTACGCCACTGGCAACACCCCTACTGGTTGGCCCCGGAACCATGACGGCCACACTCGTAAAACGCATGGAATTGCCCGATTCATGGGCATATACGATTATTTTTTATCTAGCACTTGCGGTGACGATGTTCCTCGTCTATTTCACGTTTGTTCTAGGGTGTAAATTCTCAAAGTACCTGACGCCAATGCTTTTGAAAATTATCGAAAAATTAGTGGGTATTCTGTTACTTTGCATCGCAACTTCCTCCATCCTTAGTGGTACAAAAGCCTTCCTACAATCGCTCTGAGTAAACTTACATCGAAGACGGGAAATGGATAGGAATTCTTGTCACAATTTTTCTACTTTTAAAGGCGTAAAAGCCTTTATGCACACATTCACATGTACCATTTTGCATTTATTCGCAATTCATTCAATCTTATACCACAATTCCCTTGACTATTTTATCATTTTTTTTATGACTAAGCCCAGTCGAGCTAAAAGCTTGGCGTTGGGAGTATTGGGATGTGGTTTAATTGTTTTTTATTGTTAGTTGTCATGGGTTGCTACTTTCTGAGTGGAATCTTAGGGTTACACTCCAAATCCCGGGACAGGGAAGTTATGGAGGTTGAAACGCCTCAAAATGTGGAATGGTCATTTCCCCAAAAGGATTTTGTCCCGGTAAATGGAGCTCAAGTACAACGCTCCGAATCCGCTAAAGAGGCGAAAGCAAGCGATAAAAATTTCGATGGGAACGAAAAATTCGAAGTTGTTTCTCAAAACCGGGGAAAGGATGCATTTGACGGTGATTCCGCCAATGCTACCCCTTCTTCTTCGCCAACAATAACAGAAATTGCCCATCATAGCCCATTGGAACCCGGTGGACTACAACGGTCGCTTTTGGAGAAAACCGCCGAGACGATTAACACATTGAAACAAGACCAATCGCCGGTCACACAACCCATGTCTCTTCAAAATTCCTCCTCAGGAAATAAGCCATCCATTGAGATTCCACATTCTGCTCCGGATAAAGCGACGGAGAACGCTTCCAACACACTTCCTAATCCCGTAACGCGCTCAGGCGACCACGTGACGACACCTCTTCCTGAAAAAGTTCCATCCGTAGACCCGCTTTCCTCACATTCCGCCCAAGATAAAGCGACGGAGAACGCTTCCGATCCTAACCCATATATTCCAAACGACGATGCGGAAAATCTTTCGGACGATGATGCGGAAAATCTTTCGGAATCCCTACAATTATCCCAAAAACGCATTTGTTTCCTATTGCTAAAGGCACGCTCGCTCCTCCTCATGAATGATTTCGATGAAGCTCATCAAATAATTAAAGTAATCCTAAAATCGGAACCCAATAATGAAAAAGCACTCGCCATCGAAAACTATATTCAACGATGCGCCCTCGAAAGAAATGATAAATTCCCCAGTAACGCAACCGAAACACGGGAACAGTTAATCCAAGGCATAAAAGATACCTGGGAATTGCCTCAAATCGTTACCGAAACAACCAATACACAGAATGATGACGACGATTGGGGTAACGTATTTAAACACCTCCACCAAATTGTTATCCCCAAAATCTCCTTCAATCGTACATCGCTTACTCAGGCCATTAATACGGTTTTAGCATTGTCCGAACAATACGATATGGAAAAAAATCAACAAAAAAGTGGCATAAATATGGTAGTTATGCTCACAAATGCCGAAGCGGAACCAACGCTTACCCTCAATTTAAAAAATATGCCGCTTGATAAAATTTTAAATTTCATCGCAAAATCAACCGCGTATCAATTCGATATCGAAGATGAAGTAATCGTTTTCCGAAAGGCTGAAGGAATTTTATCGGAAAATTTAATCACCGAATTCTTTAAAATTTCACGCTCCGCCGTCGCTCGCATGACCGGTATCCAATCGACAAATTCGGATTCCAGCGGCAATAATAGTGATAGTAAAGATAGTAAAAAAACGGATTCCGGTGGCGCCGGAAATCCCCTCGCAGAAGAAGAACGACTTATTAAAGAATTTTTACAAAAAGCAGGCGTCAATTTTGCTACTATCGCCGGCAGTAATTTGGCCTTCGATGGTTCCCAACTCATCGTTACCCAAAGCCTCCGCAATATCAAACGCGTTAAAGAAATTCTTACCCGCTACGAACAGGTCAAACAAGTCGAAATCGAAACAAAATTTATCGAAGTCCAACAGGGTAAACTCGACGAATTACAATTTGGCTGGAATTCAACATTCCAACATCTTGGTACCGGCACCGATGCAGCCGCTCATCCAAGATCATTTACCATCGGAACAATGAACGCCGGTAATGATAGAAGTAATATCAATAACTTGCGCTCCGTTCACGATGCCTTCACCATCAGAAATGAAGCCGGCGGAAAAGGTACAATCGCCTTCACAAATGCTACCGGTGCGGAATCAACAGTCGAAATCCCAAGCTCCACCCCTAATGCCCCAGGTGGCCTTAACCTCGGCATATCAGCTACAAATCTCGCTAACCTTACCGGCGTGATTAGCGATAAAATTGGACTCAATTTAGCCATCCGCGCCCTAGAACAACAATCGGGCTCCGATCTCATGAGCGCACCCAAATTAACCGTCCTCTCCGGAAAAACCGCTAAAATAACCGTCGCCCAAGAATTTATCTACCCAAAAACATACGGCGAAATTTCATCCGAAGTCGGAACCGGTGACGCCAATTCCGCAGGCGTAACCATCACAGCCGGTACGCCAAGCGATTTCGAAACGCGTAACGTCGGCGTCGAAATGAATGTTACACCAACCGTCGAAGAAAATAATTGCATCAGCTTGCAACTCGCTCCAAAAGTTACCGAATTTGAAGGTTTTATCGAATACGGCGGACGTAGTATCGCCATCTCCGGAAGTACACGGGCCGATCTCCCCCCAGGATTCTACCAACCCATATTCTCAACACGTGAAATTCAAACGGAAGTTACAATCTATGATGGCGCTACAGTCGTAATGGGAGGCCTGACACGTGAGGAAATTAAAGAAGTTAATGATAAAGTTCCCCTGCTCGGCGATATACCACTAATCGGAAAACTATTCCGCTCAAAAGGCGAAACAAATCAGAAAAAAAATCTGCTCATCTTCGTAACCGCCAATATTCTGTCCCCAGGCGGTACTCCAATCCGAATGCAAAATAAAACCCATAAAAAAGAACTTGTCTATCGCTCCCCTAAAGAAGGCCACTGGAACGTCTTCACCGAAATTAAATAAAACCCCAGAGGACTCCGCCCTCTGGACTCCCGCCAGGGGATCCATCCCATGGACCGGGGTTCCGGGCCTGTTCCCCGGGCAATGCCCGGGGAACAGGCCCGAAGGGCCAAAAGGGCCCGCCCGCGGCGAAGCCGCGGGCGGGAGTTCCCGCTGCGGCCCAGCCGGGCGAAGAATTCGCCGGACTGGGCCGCAAAAGGAGGTCAAGGAACCATGTTCCTTGCGGGGGCATGGGGCGGAGCCCCATAAAAAGAGGTCAAGGAGTCTGCAACTCCTTGCGGGTTATAGGGCCCCGGAGCCCCATGGGAGAAACGATTGTGTAGATTGGGTTATTGAAGTATTTCTGTGCCGTTACTTGGAGTATTTGTGGCGTTACATTTTCATAGAAAGAACGCATGGTACGTAAATTGTCTAGACATTGCGGTCGGCGATTGGCGTGCTTAATACGGTCGAGCCAGAATCCATTTTGCTTGAATTTGTCACGGATGGAATTGCGAATAGGTAATATGCTGCGTTCGAGTTCTTCCGGTGGAATGGGATTTCTTTTGAGGTCTTCGATAATGGCTAGGATTTCATTTTTTGTATCGTAGGTTGAATCGGGATGAAGGGAAAGCACAATTTCGAATAGGCCGAAATTTTTGAAGGGAGTGGAATTGTTATCCACAATCGGCGAATAGACTTTGCCATCCATCTTGCGTATTTTGTTCCGCAGGCGATCGCTGATCACTTCGGCTAGCACAGTTAAAGCGCGATTGTCGGGAACGTTATTTTCGTCATCCGTTAGAAAGGTTAAAATCGATACCGTACGATTTTCGTCTCCCGTGAAAAAGAACGATTTTTCCGCTGTTTTCCTAGGAAAAGTAACAATCCCTGCCTGGAACGTATCATTGGACGATGGCGACCGTGAAGGCAGTGCCCCAAGAGTATCCTGGATAATTTGAATGGTCGTTTCCAGGTCGAAATCGCCGACGATGGTCAGCTCCATGGCTTCTTTTTGAAAGACGGGAAGGAGTAAATTTTTAAGGTCATCCATCTGAACGGAAAATACCGACCCTTCATCGGGTAGACCGGCAATGGAATCATTGCCCGTGATAAATTTTGAGTATTGGTCCTCGATGACGGATGATGGCGACTTTGCGCGGTCTTCATAGGTCGGTTTTATGGCTTCCCGTGCCTCAAAGAGAGCCCGCTCTTCAAATCCCGGATCGAAGAGGTGGGCTACCATAAGTTGTAATCCGAAGGGTAGATTTTTTTTATCACATGTTCCGCAAAAGATGAAACTGCGACTATCGATGCCGAATGTTACTCGAACGCATTTCGATGAGACGAATTTATGAAGTTCTTTCCACGGATTTTTTTTGAGTCCAGATTGTGAGAAAGCTTGCCCGGCAACAAAAAAAATACCCGGCTGCGGATGGGGGTAATTAGTCATTTGACCATGACCAACTGTTAAGACGAATTCAATTTGATTTTGTTTAAAATTGGTGGGTTTGAGATTAATTTTGACGCCATTGGCGAGGGTTAGTTGGCTAATGCCAAGATCTTCGATGTGGTCCCGCTGAACGATGGCGCGGTATGGTGTGTCAAAATGCTCGTAGGCAAATTTTCCCAATACTTCGTTTTCATTCGAAACCACCGGTACCCGTTCCGATTCATCGAAAACTGCTTCGATTGCCCGTTCTCCTCCGCCAATGGCTTGATTGGATGCGACGGAAATGTATATGTTTTGCCAAATCTTAGCCAATTCATTTCGACAATCTTCCGCTGTAATTTCGCCGTTCAGCCGCTTGATCAATTCGCAGTAATCTTCCGGAGACAGGATGTATAAATTTTCACTGTGGCAGTGGACCAGTTTGGCGACGAGCCCACTCGAATGGCGCGTTTTAGCCGCCAACACATCACGTTCCGCAGCATTGATAAAAGATTCTTTTTGCCGTTGAAGTTCCGCTTCAGAAATGCCATATTGATACATTTTTCGCATTTCCTGTTCCAGGAGACTGAGGCATGTGGCCCAATTTTTATGTTCGCAGGTCATCGCCGCGTTAAATATGCTATGCTTCGTTTTTAGAAAATCTTGGGCGTAATCCGTATAAATATCCGCAAATAGCAAAGGATTTTCCGACCGTTTATCGAGGAGACGTTCCCTGAGGATGCCTAGTGCGATATTCAAAATTATCCGATGTCGACGCGCTTCGCAGCTATCATTGGCAAATTGATCGGAAAATAAAAGCGAAATCCCCACGCTTGTCTTCGAAAGATCGGAATCCGAAAAATAGAAAAATTTTTTCCGTTGGATCGCTAGGGGATTCAGTTCGAAGTGTGGCGATGCTTTTGGTTTCAAGTCTTGAAAGCTATTCCGAATGCGTTCCTCAAATGTTGGGATATCCATATTGCCTACGGCGACAAAAAACATTTTTTCAGGGGAGTACCATTTTTCGTAAAATTGGCGGATATTTCCAGACGATGCCCCTTCAATGACCTCTGTTTTTCCAATGGGAAAGCGGTGGGGCAGGATCGTACCATCCAGATAAAATTCGAAACTTTTTTCAGTAAGTCGCATCGAAACATTATCGCGGTCTCGCTTTTCGGCGAGAATAACACCCCGTTCTTGATTCACATCGTTTTCCTGGATACTGAGCCCATCGCAAAAATCGCGGAATGCAAAAAATGCCGCATTGACGGTTTCAGCTTTACCATTGGGGAGATTGAGTTCGTAGCACGTGTTGAAAAAGGAGGTGTAGGCATTCAAATTGTGGCCGAAGGCAATGCCCAATTTTTGCATGCGTTCGACGATTTCGCCATTGGGAAAATGTTTGGAGCCGCGAAAGGCCATGTGCTCCAAAAAATGTGCCAATCCCCGTTCGTTTTCTTCTTCAAAAACCGAGCCGATCTCGAAGTCAAGGGCGGTAACAATGCGCTCTTCTGGGTAATTGTTTTTCATCAGTGCGTATTGAAACCCGTTATCCAACCGCCCAAAGACAATATTTGGATCATTCCGAATTTCAAACTTTACCGGAATCGAAACTTCCTGATCTCTCTGCGATGAAGCACCATAGCCAGAAAAGTGTAACAGCCCTAAAATGGGTAATATAAATTGAATTGATCTTTTTCCCATACCATTAGAATTAAATTAAATTTCTCCTATAGGAAGATTTTTGTTGAAAAAAGCAATCTAATTTTTCTCACTGGTGGACGACGGCATGGATTTCAGTATATTGCGAATGACAAAGGAACAGCGCTACAGCGTTTTACTCTGGGGGGCAAGTTTTGTACTTCTAGCAGTCTTGGCAATGAGCGGCGTTATAGTCTACCAGTCTTATTGTCAATGTAGAGCCGTAGAAATGCAGGAATTGTGCCAATGGGAACGCTATTTACAGATAAAAGATGAAATTGAAATGCAACAGGAACATCTTAGAGAACTTATCGAAAATCCGGAATTCTTAGAGCACGTCGCCCGAGAACATTTGCAAATGGCGGGCGAAAATGAAATACTATTCCGATTTGAATAAGGTCTATGGAAAAATTACGGCGAGAAGTTTTTGAAAAACTTGAACAATACGGCCAAGAACAAGTCTTTCGTTTTTGGGATGAGTTAAATAACGATGAGCGATTAAGTTTATGTCGCCAGGCGGGACGAATGGATATCGATCGTTTGACAGGGATTATCGATGTGCTACTGGAAAGAGAGAAAAACCAAGAAGGATCTCACCAATGGAAAGTACCATTTTCGCCCGCAAGCTATATCAGTTTACCTTTGGATGAAACGAGTCGCTGCCGCTGGGAAGATGCTTACAATTTGGGCGAACAGATTTTAAATGAGGGTTGCGTCGCCGTATTGACCGCAGCCGGAGGACAAGGAACTCGCCTAGGTTTTGAAGGGCCAAAAGGAGCATTCGCTGTAACGCCGGTAAAAGGAAAATCGCTTTTCCAAATATTTGCTGAAAAAATTCGTTTTGCAGAAAAACGCTATGGAAATCCAATCCACTGGTTTATCATGACCAGCGATCGCAATCATAATGAAATCATTGGATTTTTTGGCAAAAACAACTCCTTCAATCTGTCTAATGTACATTTTATTAAACAAGGATCTTTGGCAGCGGTAACAACGGAAGGTAAAATAATGTTAGAAGACAAATGGCACATCGCAATGCATCCCGATGGCCACGGCGGAGCATTTCGAGCATTTGTAGCGAGTGGAGCAAACGCTATGCTCGAAGCGCAGAATATCGATATCATCAGTTATTCCCAAATCGATAATCCCTTGACACCGATAATCGATCCCTATTTCATCGGTTTCCATAAAAAAAACCAATCCCAGATATCGTCTCGCATGATTCTAAAAACCTATCCCGAAGAAAAAGTCGGTGTATTTTGTCTAATTTATGGGCGCCCTGCGGTAGTGGAGTACAGCGATTTGCCAACCGATCAAGCAATCGAACGCGATCGCAGTGGAACATTGCGCTTCAAAACGGGTAATGCGGGTATTCACCTGTTCGACCGAAATTTTTTTACGCTCCTGGGAACGGAAATGAACGGGTACATATTACCATTACACATGGCAAAGAAAAAAATTCCAACAATTGACGCACACGGAAAACCGATCGATCCGGAAATGCCGAACGGCATAAAATTTGAAACATTTATTTTCGATGCGCTACAGTTTGCAGAGCATTCGATTATTGTAGAAGGCGATCGCAAAGCAATTTTCAGTCCCATAAAAAATGCCGTGGGCCTGGATTCTCCGAAAACTTGCCTCCAGGATCAGGTACGTCTGTTTTCAAAATGGCTAGTGGCTGCAGGTTCCGATATGCCAATCGACGCCAAAGGCCTCCCTCCATTTAATATCGAAGTTAGTCCCCTGTTCGCAGACAATGAACGCGATTTTTTAATGAAATGGATCCATTTAGAAAAGCGTCCGACAATTTCATCCGGAAGTTATATCGAATGAATCCAGAGGGCTCCGCCCTCTGGACTCCCGCAAAGAACATGGTTCCTTGACCTTTTTAACGGCCAATCCATGCGAAAGCTTCGCATGGATTGGCCGTAGGGTCAAAAACTTTATTTTTAGGGATTATTTTCCCCGCGGCCCAGCTGGATGAATCCTTCGCCCGACTGGGCCGCAGAAGGAAACTCCGCCCGGCGCTTCGCGCCGAGCTGGGATAGTTTTTTTTGGCCCTTCGGGCCTTTATTTTTCCTTGGCCAAAAAGTCAGGGCCTGCCCGGGGGACAGGTCCGGAACCCCGGTCCAGGGGATGGCATCCCCTGGCGGGGATCCAAGGGCACGCAGCCCTTAGGAAAATGTATTTAAGGTCTAAAGATGATTTCCTTGCATATGCGTAATGAGACGTTTTGTAATTTCCTCGGCAGGGTTACTGCCACTTGCCCTTAACACTTGCAGCAGTGTTGTAACTTCAATCAATCGGTAGGAATCATTTCCCGAGCAAAGGGGCAAGACGACCAATGGCAAGGTAATGCCTAAGATTTCACAGCTCGATGGTTCTTCGAGTCCGGATTTTCCCACATCGAGTGGCAATGTTTCTTCGAAGCGGATTACGAGATCGATCGTGGATTGTTGTCGTATAGCATGCATTCCGAAGAGATCTGTCAATCGAAGTAGCCCAATTCCGCGGAATTCCATGAATCCGTAACTAATTTTTTTACTTCGTCCGACGAGTGTTTTATGACGTCCGCAGGAAATACAGACGACATCATCGGCGATCAATGCATGGCCATGTTCGACCAATGCGACTGTACAGATACTTTTTGAAAATGTCGGTAAGCCTTGAATGAGAACGCCGATACCATAGATTTCGATAAGGGTTCCGAAAAGGGTTGTTGTTGGGGAAAAGTACTCATCGAAAAAGAGGGTTGCTCCTTCGATAAACTCGACGGAACTGAGTGCTGTCGAAAATAACGGCAGCGCTCGGTCATCAAAAAAATCAATTAAATGTTGCGGAATAGTAATGCGATCGGTTACGACGAAGCAGGGTACTTTCCGTTCGTCGATATTTCCTATGGCTTTTAATTGATCCTTTTGATCGAGATCGAGGAGGTAGGATAATTCGCAAAAACCGGAATACTGCAAACGTTTCTGGGCGAAATGTTTGAAGTAGCCCGTTAATGCGAGTGCGGGTCGATTGATGGCACGATCCGCGATTTTTCGCGTATCGAGGCCATTTTCACCTGCGATGAGTTTAAGTTTTAATAGATTTTGCGTCATTTCGAAGAAACGACGAACAACTAATTCATGATTTACTTTTATTAGTTCCTTCATAGCTTATTAAGCATGATAAAATTAAATGGATGGAGATGAAAAACTTTGATCGGAAAATAGCATCATTTTACCATCTTTGAATAGGGTGACCTGGTGTGTACTTTCGGAGACAGCGACGGCGATGCAGTGGGCTACCGCTGAAATAACGGCTCCCGCGGCGTGTCGTGTTCCAAAGCCACTGGGCATTTGAACCGCATGTTCACTCGAAGCCTGGATAAGTGATCCCGCAGATTCAATAACGCCGTCGCCGCGAACGATAAAGGCGCCGTCAATGGATGAGAATTCCTTAATCGTTTCCGCCATAAATGGATTTAAGATATTGCGATCTTCTTCCTTATAGCCGTAGAATGGATTGAGGACGAGGGGTTTTGTGAAAGGTTTAATTTTAGCGATATCGCCAATAACAAATAGGCAGCCGACGGATTTTCCTTCGCGGCCTTCGACGGCGATATCCGCGGCGATGGCTAGTAGGCGCTCAAGGACTTCGGGGTGAATACCTTCTGCGAGGAGATCCTCATTATTGGAGAACGAGTTGCCGAATTCTTTACCGATATCAAAAAT
The DNA here is from genome assembly GCA_031284265.1 of Puniceicoccales bacterium. Lineage (GTDB taxonomy): Bacteria > Verrucomicrobiota > Verrucomicrobiia > Opitutales > LL51 > LL51. Next base: position 14,487 of record JAITAG010000012.1, read on the forward strand.
TGAAATGGTGTCGAAAACATTGCTTTGAGGTAATCCGGCGAAGCAACAGATTCTATCCCTTTGGGTAAGGAGACCGCGAGTTAGGCCAATAATAACGGCGCTACGGGCTTGGGACAGTCGATAATTCGAAAAGGGATGGACGTAGATCACGTCATCAAAGTAGTTTTCCATTGTCGTATCCGTTTTATGGGTGACGAGAATAAAGGTTAGCTTGTCGGAATGTTCCTTAAAATCGAAGGTTTCTGTTAAGACGTCGCCAAAAACGAGAACCGCGTTACACTTATTGGCATGGGCAATTTTCTGAGCTTCGCGGAGCATAAATTGGTTAAGGGAGCTTTTATTGGAATTGACGCTGGATTTGTAGGTTCCGAAAAGAAGGCGTACGTGTTCGCGAAAGGCGTTAATGGATTGGTTTTCGAGGATTAGGTTAACGTTTTCCGGGTGCTGGAAAATGCGCGCGATGGCTGCGAGGACGGTAAGGTAGGATTCTTCATTTGCCGTCGAAATGATCATTAAAAAGACGATGCGCGTATCTTTATGTTCACCGGAGTTCGAAAAATTGAGGCCATTTTTACAACGTCCGATGACAAAAATATAGGGTTTACTGATGGGACGGCGGATATAGGGCATGGCGATTCCATTGCCGAGGTAGGAGGTAATTGTTTTTTCGCGTTCCAAGATTTCATTGACAATGGAGGCGTTAACTTCGGGATCGTCGGAAATATTACAAGTTTGGAGTAATTCGGTAAGTGTATCACTAAAATCATTGCTTTTGAGTTCAATGATTCGATTTTTTGATAAATACTTTCCAAGACGCATAGTTACTTTCCCATGCAAGATAGTATTGAAACTTTTCATGCCAACTATAAATTTAAAAAGATGAGAAAAATTCAAAGACAGAAAAATTTTTATGGCTTGTCATCTAGGAAGGGAGTAATAGGGTAAAGAGTGGTAGGTTTATGAAATTCATACTAGAAAAGGATACATTGATCGCGGGATTGCAGCAGGTAATGAATGTTGTTGGGACAAAATTGACCATGCCGATCCTTTCCAATGTTTTGATCGAGGCCATTGCTGATCGGGGACAAGTTACATTTTCGACGACTAATTTGGATATGGGTATGTGTTGCAGTGTGATGGCCCAAGTCCAGCAATCGGGTCGGATTACCTTACCCGTAAAAAAATTGGCCTCCATTGTGAAAGCACTGCCGGGAAAGGAAGTGACCTGTGTGCTGGAAAATGATGTTCTCGTTCGGATCGAATCGGACGGTTCCCGTTTTAAGATTTTAGGTTTGGCGGCGAACGATTTTCCGGCACTGCCGCAGTTGGAGATAGAACAAAAAATCGAAGTTAATCAAATGCGACTGGCTCGCCTATTGAAGAGTATTTCCTATGCTCAATCGAGGGACGAGAATCGCTTCATTTTGAATGGCATCTATTTCTTGGTGGAGGACGGTCATTTAAATCTTGTCGCGACTGATGGTCGTCGTCTGGCATTGACTTCCAGTGAAATTCCAGGCTGTGACTTTCAAAAAAGTGTCATTGTTCCCGCAAAAATGGTCGCAGAATTGGAGCGTACCTTGGGCATTGGTGAAAATGCGCGCCTCTTCATGACCGATAGGCAAATCGCCTTTTCTATCGATGTTTCCAGCGAAAATAACCTCAGCGATTCGATTTATATCGTTTCGAAAATTGTCGAAGGTAAATATCCAAACTATAAACAGGTCATTCCGGCTTCCTCTGACTACCACGTGCGATTGGATCGGGAACAGTTATTGTCTGTGGTGCAACGCATTGCACTCGTTGCAGACGAAAAAGACTATTCGGTTCGTTTGAAATTTGAAGATAATTTGTTAGAAATTTCGGCGCGTAGTGTAAGCTACGGAGAGGCACGGGAAGCCCTACCCATTGCCTACGATGGAAAGGTCGTAGGGATTGCCTTTAATCCGCAATTCTTGATCGATCCCTTCAAAGTTTTGACCAATGATGAAATATTTTTTGAGTTCAAGGACGAGTTTAGCCCTGGAATGATTAAAACGAATGATACGTTTTTATGCGTAGTCATGCCCCTGCGGATTAATTAAAAAATTTAAAAATCCTTGACTTTAAATTTTAGATATCGTACGTAATGAATTCTCAAGGAGAAATGTATGGAAGAAAAGGAAAAATTGAAGCCCATTAAATTACAATTAGATCATTTTTTTTCGGTTCTTGCGAGTATCATTTGGCTAGCGCTTTTTATTGTTTTAAGTCTGAATCATTTTAAAAGTTGGTTTGGCGATTCAATCATACAAATATGTGTTTCCGGGGGAATGGTGAATATTGCGATAACGGTACTTTTATTTTGGTTCTATTATTCACAAAAATGGCCTTTGATGAATCCCTTAAAAATGCATCCATTGGATTGCCTCGTCAAGGGCGTCATAGGCGTAATACAGCTTTTTCCCCTATCATATATGATCGGCATTGTGTGGCAAAAAATAGTTTTATCGCTGCGGTATGCGTTAAACGTTGATTGTGAGGAGCAACCGATGCTCGTATTCTTGCGGTCCGATTTGACCCACGAAGGACAATTTTGGGGAATTATTCTCTTGGCAGTCATTCTAGCGCCGATCGCCGAAGAGATATTTTTCCGTTACTTTCTCTATCGTTTTGGAAAGTCGCATATGTCTTCCCGACAAATCACGCTACTGACGGCATTTATCTTTGCCCTATTGCACTTTAATCTGGCGGCATTTGCATCGCTATGGGTGATGGGAATATTTTTAACATTTCTCTATGAGTACTATGGCAATCTGATACCTTGTATCATAGCACATAGCCTATTTAATTGCGTTTCCATCCTATCGGCGGTATTATTTTCGTAGTGTTATTTTTTGTGTATGAGAAAGCATTTGACAAATTTATAAATGGCGTCCATGCTAGGTGGCAGAAGGTGGGAGCAAATGGCGCGTAAAAAAGGAAGCATTTATTTTCTAAGATTTCCTAGAAGTTGGTCAATATTTTATTAATTTATTAATGACATTGTTTAAAAAGTTGGAAAACGGCATAATCTGTGCGACGGCGGAGGATTTAATGGATCTCGGAGAAGCCTTTGGACGATTACTGTGTGATGGCGATATTGTGGCGCTCCACGGCGATCTAGGGGTAGGCAAGACGACATTTACGAAAGGTATGGGTCGGGCGTTCCGCATTACGGATTCTGTGACGAGTCCGACTTTTAATATTATGGCCCAGTATTCCGGAGCGATGAATTTAATTCATGTCGATGCCTATCGATTGGATCGCCCTGAGGATTTGGGCATTTGGGAGTATATTCAGCATCCCTGTGTCATTGCGGTCGAATGGCCGGAAAATTTGGTTGAATTGCGGGAAAGTATAACGCAGGATATCCAAATAGCGGTGCTAAAAAATGAGGAACGTTGGGTAACCCTAGGGAAAAGTGTCAAATAAAAAAATATTGTAGTCTTTTGTCGATTCGTAGAATGGAGGCATGGCTGTTAAAAAAAAGTCTCCGCATTTTTTAAGAACTGTAAAAAATTGGTTTTTTACGGGCCTTTTCATTCTTCTCCCCCTAGGGATTACGGCGATTGTCGTTGGTCTTTTGCTCGATCATTTGGGGGCGCCGGTGAGCCGATTTTTTTTAGAGAGCTTTGGCCTTGAAATTCCCGATAAGTTCTGGATGACCACGACGGTAAATCTATTTTCGACCCTATTTGTTGTCCTCGTCATTACGGCCCTCGGTTATTTTTCGCGATATTTCCTAGGAAGAGCGGTTATTCATTTGACGGAAAGGATAATCGATGGCGTTCCATTTGTAAATACGATATATAAAACGGTCAAGCAGGTGGTAGAAACATTCAACAAAAATCGCGAAACCCTATTTCAGACGACGGTATTGATTGAATTTCCGCATAAAGGAATGTATGCCATTGGTTTTTTGACGAGTGACGGTCAAGGGGAGGTTCAGGTAAAGACGAAGGAGCATGTGGTCGGTGTTTTTATGCCGACGACGCCGAATCCAACGAGCGGTTTTTTGCTACTTGTCCCTCGTGAAGACATCGTATTTTTAGATATGTCCGTGGCCGACGGAATGAAGATGATCGTTTCTGGCGGTGTTGTCAGTCCGGAATATTTACCTCGGGAAGAGCGAGAATCTCAAAAATCGGAAGAAGAAAAACCAAGAGAAAAGATTATGCATCCGCAGGGTGGAAAAAGGCCTAGAGATGTACAACAGAATTGGCGGAGGCGCAAAGGACGGAATCTGGAGAAATAAAGTATATCGTGGCGATCAGCTGATTAAGTTTCATGTTGGAGAATAAATTTTTTATAGCGGGGAGTGGCTATTTTAGCGTTGCTAAAAAAGGGAATGCGATTATCCAATCGTTTTTGGATTTTGACGTTGAAGTCGTCGATAGTCATGCGGCGAAAGTCGCCGAAGTTTTGCAGGAACTGCAACAAGTTCACGATGCATTGCGCACCGTTTCCCTGTTCTCTCCGCGGAAAGTGGTTTGCTATAAAAATGTCACTTTTTTCGGCGATGACGCAGCGATGAAATCCGAAGCGGTGCAGGCATGGGTTCAAAAGATTCAGCAAGCACTGGTACAGTTCTCGGAAGTGGGATTTTTACTGACGACGGGAGCCATTGATCGGCGATTAAAAATCGTAAAGTGGTTTTTAGAAAACTGTCATTCCGAAATCTTCGACGAGCCAAAAAGAGTGGATTGCGAACGGCATATATTGGCTCGGATTGGGCATATGGGCAAGAAAATAAAACCCGATGGACTCAACCAATTGTTGCAATATACGGGCAATAATTTGGGCATTATCGATGGCGAACTCGACAAATTATTGCTCTATGCCCATGGGAAAAACGAAATTACCCGGGAAGATATCGAAGCCGTTGGGGTTGATCTCCATGGCGATACCTTTTTTGAAACGGTGGATTTATTTTTTGGGGATGCTTCGGAGCCATTTTTGTGTGGCATTCGGCGTTATTTTTTACACCAGGAGGAAGGTCGGCCACTCCTCGCTGCCCTACAAAATCGTACGCGTTTGTTAATTCAATTGCGTTATTTTTACGAAAATGATGGCGTAGAAAAGATCAGTAAACCCGTTTTAGAGCAGCTCAAAAATCGCTATGCTGCGGTTTACGGGAGAGTAGATGGCGGTATTTTGGCGCAAAATCCCTGGTATCTAGGAAAATTAATGGAAATTGCCCAAAAATGTTCCCATCGAGATTGGATCCAAGTTCAGGTTGCGCTTCTCCATGCGACTGTCGATCTTGCCGAGCATTACAGCCAGCAGCGGGTTATTTTTGAGCGACTATATTTTTATCGAAAATCATTTTCTAGCGCTCAACGATTGGAAAATGTAGGGGTATAGCGCGGCATGAGGATCATTCGAAAGTTGCGCTACGGCCTACGGAAACGGATCAAGCATTGGCGACGCCTCTTTGATAAGTTTGCGCAATTTATCGCCGATGTCCTCTACGACCGAAGGACAACCCTAGTCGCAAAAGTATTGGGAGCGGTGCTACTCCCGTTTTCGTTTATGTTTTTACTTATTGTTAAAATTCGCGTGTGGTTATATCGGAAGCGTCTACTCTATTCCCAGTCGCTCGGCTGCCACGTCATTGTAGTCGGCAACATCACCATGGGCGGGACGGGTAAGACACCGGTAGCGGAATACTTGGCGAGATTACTGCTAGCGATGGGCCGAAAACCGGCTATCATCAGTCGCGGTTATAAGAGTAAAAGTGAGTCGAGTTATAGAAAATTTTTACGTTGGCTGACCCATTCTCCGGATAAGCCTCCTAAAATTGTGAGTGATGGGGAAAGGGTTTTATTGGATTCGGAGATAGCCGGCGATGAACCTTACATGTTGGCAAAAAATTTGAAAGGCGTACCGGTGATTGTCGACAAGGATCGGATTAAGGCGGGGCGTTACGCGATCAAGCGCTTTGGTTCGGATGTACTTATTTTAGACGATGGCTACCAATATTTGCGCCTGCGATCGACACTGCGTATGGTTTTAATCGATCGAAATAATCCCTTTGGTAACTATCGACTCATCCCGCGAGGCATTTTACGCGAACCGCTCAGCCATCTCGACCGCGCGTCGTGTATTTTTTTGACCAAGTCGAACGGTACGCGAAATTACGAATTAGAGCAGGAAATTCACAGCGTCAACTATGGCATACAAATTGTCGAATGCTGCCACCAATCCTGCCATTTGGTGAGTCAGGGAGAGGCAGAAATTTTACCCCTGGAAATTTTACGGGAAAAAAAGGTCGCTATTTTTTGTGCCATCGCGTCGCCGGAAGGCTTTGAGCAATTTATCGCGAGTTTAGGGGCGAATATTATTTATAAAAAACGCTACATTGACCACCATCGATTTACAAATGCGGAACTGTCGAGTATCAATGAACGCGCTAAAAGTGCCGATTTTTTAATCGCAACGGAAAAGGATGCGGTTCGCATTGCCAGTGATTTTAAATTTAGTATTCCTTTTTTTTACATGCGTGTCAGGGTACAATTTTTGCGCAATGAGCATTGGGTGCGGCATTTACTGGGCGAAGCGCTGGCGCTGTGAATGGTTGGAGAAAACAAAAAGTGCTTTTAGAAAACATTTGGCAATTGTTGAAAATCGTATCCCCAATTTGGATAGGGCGTTCAAAAAAAGGCAAAAAATATCCCTTTGCATCCCCTATTTTTTTATTTTTTAGAAACAGCGCTTGACAGTATCGAAAAAAACTGAAAGAATCAGGGAACGGTAGGAGTGGTTGTCTCGATTAATAATCGAGGCATCGGCTTTGGTGTTGGTGAGTATTAATGGTGGAAATTCGGAAAAATAAACTTGCCTTTCTCCTGAGACACTCTTTATTGATAAAAAGTTTATAAGTCATGAAAGCGATTATTGAAACCCAGGGGCAGCAGCTTATTGTTCACGAAGGTGATATTGTATTTGTCAATCGCTACGTCGGTTCAAAGGCGGGAGATGTGATCAATCTGGATAAAGTGTTACTTGTCGGGGAGGGACCGGATGCGAAGATGGGCATGCCCTATGTCAATGGTGCGGTAGTTAAGGCGAAGCTCCTTGAAAATAAGCGGGGTAAAAAGGTTTTCGTTTTTAAGAAAAAGCGCCGCCAGGGTTACGAACGGCGTCGCGGTCATCGGCAGGAACTATCCGTTATTAAAATTGAATCGATTACGGTTTAGGCCGTGAAGGAGGATTTGAAAAATGGCACATAAAAAAGGTCAGGGTACGTCGCGCAACGGTCGCGATAGTGTGAGTAAGCGTCTCGGCGTGAAAAGATATGGCGGAGAGGTGGTCCGTGCGGGAAATATTTTGATGCGTCAGCGTGGGACAAGAATGCATCCCGGGAAAAATGTGGGTATCGGAAGAGATTTTACGCTGTTTTCCCTCGCCGACGGAGTCGTGGAATGGGACGCTAAACATCGCCGCGTTAGCGTCGTCGTAGCATAGTTAAATGGAGCGCGTTATTATCAAAGGCGTCGGTTCCTACATACCGGAGTGTGTACTTTCCAATGCCGACCTCGAAGGGATGGTCGATACGACCAGCGAATGGATTGTGACTCGCACGGGGATTGAGTCCCGTCGGATCTGTCTCGATACGGAGATGGCATCCGATCTGGGCTGTGAGGCAGCGCGTAGGGCATTGGAAAACGCGAATATTTCGGGTTGCGACATCGATCTGATTATTGTCGCGACGGTGACGCCCGATATGCGATTTCCTGCGACGGCGTGTATTATTCAGGAAAAGCTAGGCTGCGTAGACATTCCCTGTTTTGACGTCAATGCGGTATGTTCCGGTTTTATCTATGCGCTCGATGTGGCGCGAAATTTTCTACTCAATAACTCGAAGATGAAAAACGTTCTCGTCATTGGGACGGAAAAAATGTCTTCGATCGTCGATTGGGAAGATCGTTCGACCTGCGTATTATTTGGGGATGGAGCGGGTGCCGTTATCCTATCGCGGGATGTGGGTGAAGATTCCGATGCGGGCATATTGGATGTACTGGTCGGTGCCAATGGAAGTTTAGGACGATTGCTCCATTGTCCGATCCATGAATCCGCGGGACCGATAGGTGTTAGCCGTACGGATCAGAATAAATATTTTATTAGAATGGAGGGTCGGGAAGTCTTTAAGGAAGCCATCAAACGGATGTGTTCCGTAGCGGAAGACGTTTTACTGCGGAATAATTTAACCATCGACGACATCGCCTGTGTCATCCCTCACCAAGCCAATATGCGCATTATATCGGCTATTGCGGATCGCATGGAAATTCCAATGGAAAAAATGTTTATTAATTTGCAGCACACGGGTAATACGTCCGCGGCTTCGATACCGATTGCAATCGATGAAGCGCTACAAAATGGAAAAATTCAGTCGGAAGATTTAATACTAACCATTGCCTTTGGTGCGGGAATGACCTGGGGGGCAGCCCTAATTCGATGGAAGTGAATATTTTTGTTGATCAAAGGCAAAAGGTTTGTTTGTTTTATGGACGTGGCTCATAAATTGCGTTTAGGGGTTGTTTTTTTGTTAATTGGTGTAAATTTACCCTGTTTTTCCAATTCTTGGAATAGGAGTAGGAGAAATCGGAATGCAATCACTCAAGTGAAAGGTGTACCATTGGTCGATTTACTTAGCCAGGCACGGGATGCGGAAGCACGAAATAATTCTGGGGTAGCGTTAAAGTTATATGAGAAAATTTGTAAAGATTACAAAACAAGCGACGGAGCACCGGAGGCATATTTTTTCCGCGGAACATGGTATGAAAAGGATCATCGGTTTTCGACTGCAACCAAAATGTTTACGAAAATCATGAAATATTACCCGGAAAGTCCATACTTTGCATCGTCAGTGGTGCATTGCTTTCAGATTGCTGAAAAGCTTCGGGCAGGCATTCGGCCCCACTATTTCGGCACAATTCCCGGATTCCGCGATTTCGATTCTGCGATAAAAAATTATGAATCAGTAGTGAGACATGCACCTCGCAGCTGTTATGCGCTGGAATCTTTAGAAGGAATTGCCGATTTGCAATTACGGGAAAAGCATTATGATTTAGCGATTGATGCATTGAGTCGAATCATTGATTGGTATCCCGATTCGGTTGAGGTACCTTATGCCTATTTAAAAATAGCAGAAATTTATAAAAGCCTAGTAAAAGGAGAAGAATACAATCAGGGTGGAGCGGTGGTCGCATGCCGCTATTACCAAGAATTTATAACGCTTTTTCCACAACATCCGGAGGTGAGTTTCGTAGAAAAAATGATTCGCGATCAGAAAGAATCGATTGTAAAATCGAAAATTTCAATGGGCGATTTTTATTTTAATGCCCGTTACAATGATAAAGCGGCCAAAACGTTCTATTTTTTGGCGATTTACTTTGCGCCCTACACAGTAGCGGCGGACTTGGCACGGTCGAGAATAGCGGAAATCGATGGCGGTAAAAAGCCGAAATCGACGCCCATCGATCTTCTCTTCCCATCCTACAAACCTCAAAGTAACGATGAATTTGTTGCGGCAGCGACGGTACAGGATCGCATAATGGATCAGAAGGATGGCCGCACCGATCCTGTCAGTAAAAAAAGTGTTACACCATTCATAAAATCAGAGGATGTTTTGGGATCGGATGAAGTCTAAAACGAGAAAAATTAGCTACGGTGTACTATTATTTATGAATGTATTTTCTGCGGGTTGTACCTCCTATCAAATGGGGGTGGGAATGGCGGATGGCATGCGATCCATCTACGTTGAACCGGTCAAAAATAGCTCGCTTTGTCCCCAAGCCTCCGGTACTCTTACCGCCCAATTGGCCAAGGCTATCCAACGGACTACGCCTTTGAAGCTAGCGGAAAAAAATGAGGCCGATTGCCATTTACAGGTTGAAATCGTCGACTATTCTCAACCCCATTCTGCCTATGATCCCGGGGATACTTCAATCGTTTTGTCTCTAAATCTTCGCATAGTCGTTGAATGTACCCTCGTCAATCAGAAAGGGAACTTTTTATTGGAATGTCAGCGCATTGAGGCCTGTATGGATCTGGAGAAATGTAACCATTTTCATTCCTTGCGCGATCAGGCTATTCCGCAGCTTATGGGACGTTTAGCGAGAAAGATCTGTGCGTTTTTAGTGAATATTTGGTAAATATATTCCCCAATGAACATCACCGTAGCGCCATCGATTTTAGGAGGAAACCTCGCGGACCTGCGATCGAGTTTAGTTCAAATTCGTGGGAGTGGGGCGCGTTGGGTACACATCGACGTCATGGACGGGTACTTTGCTCCGAACTTGACCTTCGGTCCGCAAACGGTTCAAGCGCTTGCCGATAGCAAACAAGATCTTTTTTTTGATGTCCACCTCATGCTCGAGCATCCGGAGTACTTCGTAGGAAAATTTGCGGAAGCTGGTGCCGACCTCATTTCGATCCACATAGAGTCGCGGTGCGATGTTGCAAAGACACTGCAAATTATCCGGACACTTGATAAACGGGTAGGATTGGCCATTAATCCGGAAACGGCCATAGAAAAAATTTTCCCTCATTTAGATTTTGTGGATCTTGCGCTCGTCATGGGCGTATATCCCGGGTTTTGTGGACAAAAATTTATCGAGCATTCATGGGAAAAAGTTGAAATAATTCGCAAAAAAAATCCTATCCTCGCAATTGAAATCGATGGCGGAGTTAATGGGGATAATGCGCGGCTTTGTATCCAAAAAGGAGCCAATATTCTCGTAGTCGGGACCTCATTTTTTAAAGCACCGGATCCCAGGAAATTTGTACAACAAATCGAACATGTATAAGATATTTTTAAATTTATCGTCCGAAGAATCGAAAATCGTCGAAGTTGCGCTCGGCGAAATGGAACAAACCCACTGGACAATCGAGAAAACCGATACGCAGTGTCAATTGTGTGGCTATTTCGACGGCGATTTTCAAAATTCATGGGAGAATTTACAAAAACAAATTCCGTTACTAGTCGATAGGGTGCCAATTTGTGAAATGCTCAAGGACATCGATTGGCAAAACGAATATAAAAAATATTTGCAGCCTTTTAATATTGGCCCATTGCACATCGTTCCCGTTTGGGAGCGGAAACAGTACCTAGTTCCCGAAAATCAGCTTGCCGTCTATTTGGATGCGGAAATGGCGTTCGGGACGGGAGCGCATGAAACGACAAAATTGTGCTTAGCACGCATCGTCGAATATCGAAATTTGTTCTCAAAGGATTTGTTTTTGAAGGAAGTCATCGACGTCGGTTGTGGTTCGGGAATTCTGTCGATCGCAGCGGCAAAACTCGGCTTCAAAACGGTTTACGGCTTCGATATCGATCCCGATGCCGTGAGGATTAGCGAGAAAAATGCGGCGGAAAATGGCGTTCCGTCCATTAAATTCGAGGTTGCCGGAATTAATGAAGGTATTCTAGGCCGCCGAGCAGATCTCATCGTAGCCAATGTTTTGGCGCCAGTCTTGATTGCACATGCTTCGCTTTTAGTCAATACGGTAAAAAAATACGGTGCCCTGTCGTTGGGCGGAATTTTAACCGAGGAAGTCGAATCTGTAAAAGCTATTTTTATTCCCCTTGTTGAACATCATTGGGACTCATTTTTTACAAATGCAAAGTCATTGGGCCAGTGGGCGGAAATTGCCTATGTCCGCACCTGATTGATTCGCAAATTTTGCGTGCCGGATATGATTTTTAAAAAAGTCAAGAATATTTTCTATGTAAAAATGGAGATGTGCATTGTTCCCACCCTACACTCTCGCCTTGTCGGCATTTTTAATATTGTCAATTTTTTTATAGAACTATAATAAATTGACTTTTTTTCGAAAAAAATAATAAGTGCCGTCATGGGATGGAAGGTTTTCGGATTATTATGCTTAGGAATGGGGCAAGTGATTGCAGACGGACTCGTTGAAGAGGAAGGTCAAGGCATCTCGTTTTTGAAAGGCATTACCATTACGCAGCAACATGTCGACGTGGCGAAAGCCTTTGTCGATTATATGTTTTCCTATAAGGAACGGCATCCTGAAAATCAAATTCCTGAGACAAAGATCGAAGATACAAAAATCGAAGTGACCATTCCCGCCATTGCATCCCATGTAACGATGCGCATTGGTGTTTTGTCGGATTACTTTCCATTTACTGTGAAGCAAGGGAATAATTTTGTAGGGTTTGAGGTCGATTTGATGAAATTAATTGCGGAAGAAGGCAATTTAAATTGCGCGTTTCAAGGTATGAGCGCAATGGAAATGAATCAAAAATTCTGCGACAAATCCATCGATATCGGCGTAGGAGCATGGCTCAAAGATACGACGGCGGAGAAAAATTTTGAATTTAGTGTGGGATATTTGGGTACCGATCTCGGTGCCGTTGCGCCCCGAAAAAATAGGGGAAGCGTAAAACTGTCTTTTGTTGGCAAAAAAATAGGTGTTTTGAAAAATACTTACCTGGAAACTTACATGCGATCGGCCAACATTCAGGATGCGGAAATGATTACGTTTAATACTGCCGGTGAAATGCTCGAAGTGTTACGGGATGTGCAACGGAAACAATTAGACATTGCCCTAATCGATAAAAATACGGCGCAGCATTGGATCGCAAAAAATCCAGAACTTGAATATACTTCTCTAAATATGACCAAGGAATATGCTTTTTGTGTAGCTAAAGGTTCCCCTTTGCTGAAGACGATCAACCGCGGTATAAACAAAATACTGGGGACGCAAAAATTTCTAGAATTAAAGCGCCGTTGGTCCATTGACGGAAATTAATATTGGTGTCGGATTTTTGTAAATTATTAATTGTTTTCCATAAATTCTTGACGTTGCAATGTGATGATCTAGGAAATGGGGTATGGATACAAAGATCGTTTATTATTGTTTATTGTGTTGTTGCTGTACCGTAGGCCATGCCGATCCCGTCGATGACTTTAGAAATCTCCAAAACGAGATTGAAAGTGGTATCGATAGAATTACGGAAATTGAAAAAGGTAATGCCATGTTACAAATAGCCTTCAGTCCGGCAGCGAAGGAGGCCGTGGGAGATTTATTGCCCATACTATTTCCCGAAGGGAATGGGGATGAGACAAAGAAGAAAGCTGTTTTTCATATTCTTTTCCTTAAAGCTTTTCCCGATGATTCCCTAACGGCTATGCGGGCCATTGGTGAGTTATTGGATTTACACGGAGTGACCAGGGGGAATGCAAAGAATATGTTACAATCTTTAAAAGATTCCCTACATCTTTCCGATGAGTCGCCCATAGGGAGGTGGATTAAAAACAATTGATTGCTCAATTAGTTACAGAGAAATAGAGATGAAAAGATTTTTGAGAAGTTTAGTTTTTGTCTATTTGTGGGTTGGAATTATCTTTGAATCGAAAGGATTAGAGATAAGCGTTTTCAATGTCGGCTTTGGTAATTTTGTTCTCCTAAGAGAAGAGAATAACGTTTTAGTTATAGATTGTGGGAAAGCTACTTGTTTTAGTTCAAACGAAAGTAAAGGAATTTTGCGTTCTGCATTAGAGGGTTGCGAGTGCTGTACGGTTGTTATAACCCATGCACATTTTGATCACTTCTCTGCGGCAAATGTTTTATGGAATTGTTTTCCAAAATGATGTGAACTAATGTTTTTTTATGGTTGGGTTTCTCGAGACGGTTGGCCTGGAGGCATTGGATGTTCTCCTCATATGTAGGCGAAGGATATAAGGTTTCAGTCATTGACAGAAGAAAATTTAGCTTATTTACATACATGCTTGGGTGATCAGATTCAGGTTATTGGTATTGTTCCCGATGCTAGCGCAATAGGAAAGCATGAACATGTGAATAATTTGGTATTGGCGGTTCAATATGGAAACCGTTCTTTTATTTTTCCTGGAGATGCTAATCAGGAGTGGTTTAATAATAATTGTAAAAAACTTGAAGAATTATTGTCACAGTTAGGGGGAATAGATTTTTTACTTCTACCTCACCATGGGAGTATGGAAGACACAGGGCTTTTGATGAAAGATGCCATTGAGCATTATAATAACAATCATGATACTGGAAAATGTATGGCATGTCTTATTTCCGGTAATCATGCCCATGGGCCATACTACATACCGCGATATGGCATACATCTTTTGTTTTCTCATGATCGAAGGATTAAACCGCATATATTACGGCTTACGGAGGTAGTTTCAGCAACTCATCGTGAAGAGGTAACTGTATCAACAAATTGTCCCGTGTTTTCTACAGCAGATACCAATAATGGTTATAAGATTATTTGTAATGGAAATAATGTGGAAATATATAGGGATCTTATCATCGCAGAAGATAATAAAGTTTTTGATTCAAGTATTTTGAATTAATCTTTATACATTGTTTTAATGTTTGAAGATTTTGGAAATCGTACATGCTTTTTATCCATGCGCGAATTGGGGATGCGAAATTTATTGGGCTACCTCCGTTTTTTGAAAAATACAAAGCGGGAAGTCTTGGCCGCGATCGCCAGCGGCATTGTCTATGGCCTGTCGAGTGGCTTCGGCATCCCAATGATTCTAAAATATGCTTCGGGTATTCTCTTTAGTGGTGAAAAAATTTCCGGGATAATGCTCAGCGGAATCGTATTGTTACCCATGCTCATCATGTTTATTCGCGGCCTATCAGGCTTTTTGAGCTCCTACTATTTCGCAGCCTGTGGCCAACATATCGTCGAAAGCTTGCGCGTAATGATTTTTAAAAAAATTCAGCGGCTGCACCTGGGCTTTTTTAATAATTATCCCCCGTCGGAACTCATTTCGCGATCGATTAACGCCAGTACCATCATCCAAACTAATTTGGTCGATATTTCTAGCGATATCATCACTAAAATGATGGTACTCATCGGAGCGTTGGGCTATTTGACTTACCTCTGTCTCTGCCAATCCGAATTGTTCGTTTTACTTTTATTCCTTACGGCTTTACCCCTATTTATTTTTCCTATCCGCAGGGTCGGCCACCGCCTACGCCAAAAATCAGGACAAATGCAAGGACGTACGGCAGCCATTATCGATAACTTGAATCATAACTTGTCGGCCATTAAGGAAGTCCGCGCATTTGGCTTGGAAAATCAGGAAATTATACGCTACCGAAATGCCTGCCACGCATTTTCCGAAGCCTTTTTAAAGGTCGTCAAATATCAACTCATCATTTCGCCAATTGTGGAAATTCTATCGGCAGCCGGTGTCGGTTTTGCCATGTTTTATGCCTATAAACGCGGACTAAAATTGGAAATTTTTATGCCCCTGGCAACGGCACTCTATTTTAGTTACGATGCCATCAAACGCTTGGGCGATATCAGTAATAAAATACAAATGAGTATGGCGGCAGTCGATCGCATCGAGGCCATTCTAAATGAACCGGAAAAAATTGTAGATCCGGAAAATCCAGTCTATGTCGAAAAATTGCAGGGCGATATCCAGTTTCAAAATGTTACCTTTGCCTATACACCCGATTGCAATGTACTCCAAAACATTAATGTCGCCATTAACCACGGCCAAACCTATGCCCTGGTCGGCAGTAGCGGGTCCGGAAAATCGACATTTGTCAATATGATTCTGCGCTTCTACGATCCCGACCAAGGCAATATTAGAATTGACGGCATCGATTTACGCGAAATGATGAAATACGATTTGCGGAAAAATATCGGCTACGTGCCTCAGGATCCGGCGTTGATCAATGATACGATCTTTAATAATATTATTTGGGGGAAACCCGATGCGTCGCGGGATGAAGTGGTACAGGCAACGCGAAAAGCCTATGCCCACGACTTTATAACAAAGATGCCCAACGACTATAATACGAGAATCGGCGAATCGGGAAATTGCTTGAGCGGAGGTCAACGACAACGTATTGCCTTGGCCCGCGTATTTTTACGAAATTGTCCGATTCTAATCTTCGATGAGGCAACATCGGCACTCGATTCGGAAAGTCAGTGGGCAATTTATAATGCCATTAAAACCATCTCTCGCAATAAAACGGTGATCATGATTTCCCATCGCTTTAGCATGATGTCGATCGTGGATGAAGTATTGGTTTTCGAAAATGGAAAAATTGCCGAGCGGGGATCCCCTAAAAGCCTACTCCTAGGTAATACACTTTACCGCAATTTGTACGAAAAACAACAGATGGAAAAAACGTAGGATAAAAAAAAGTTGAGATACACTGAAATTTATTAAAAGATCAGTGGCGTTGTTTGAGGCAAAAGCCAAGGCGTTGCCTTGTGGAGCATGGGACCATGTCCCATGCTCCGCGCGGGTACCCGCGCAGCTTTTGCCTCCAATCGGCCTCCAATCGAGGAGAAGCGGTAGGAAATCATTTAAAAAATAATAGCGTTATGAGGTTATCTGAAGGAAAGATATTAGTGACCGGTGGTGCTGGATTGATTGGCAGTGCGGTGGTATGGGCGCTCAATCGTTTAAATTTGGAGGACATCATTATTTGTGATCGGCTATCGAGCGATGATCGCTACAAAAATCTCATTCCCATACGTTTTCGCGATTACGTCGATGCGGATGATCTTTTTACCTATTTAAGGGGTTCAGAAGGAATTAATTTGAGGACAATTTTCCATTTAGGGGCTTGTGCAAATACGGCGGAAACCGACGGTCGATTTCTAATGAAGAACAATTTTGAATTTACGAAAAATCTCGCCCAATACGCCATGGAGCGTGACATTCGTTTTGTATATGCTTCATCTGCGGCGACCTACGGTGATGGTCAACGGGGGATGGAGGACGATGAGGTCCATTTAGAGGTATTACGGCCGCTCAACATGTATGCTTATTCGAAGCAATTATTTGACCTTTATGCCCATTCGCGTGGCATGGCGTTATATGGCATGAAATATTTCAACGTATTTGGGCCGAACGAGAATCACAAGGGACCCATGATCAGTATGGTTGCGCGGGCATATCATCAAATTCGGGTAACAGGGAAAGTACAATTGTTCAAAAGTTACCATCCTCGGTATGCCGATGGTTACCAGGAGCGCGATTTTTTGTATGTGAAGGATGCGGCTGATATGACTATTTTTTTAGGCAATATTCCGGAAAAAATTGGGGATCGAAAGACGGCTGGTATTTACAATATGGGTTCCGGTGGAGCGAGTACCTGGATTGATTTAGTGAAGCCGATTTTCGAAATTTTGGATAGGCCATGTTGCATCGAATTTATTGAAATGCCGGAAAATTTGCGTGAAAAATACCAATATTACACCTATGCCGACATTCAGAAATTGCGTGCGGTGGGTTACGATCGGCCGCTGACGCCGCTGCGGGAAGCGGTGACGGATTATGTCACAAATTATCTCATACCGGGAAAGCGTCTAGGGATGTGATATGGGGGAAGGTTATGGCTGAGCTAACTTCGAAGGAGAAAAGAAAGATTCAGAAAAAAATTTTGCAGCTACGGGCAGAAATTGGGCGCCATGACCGCTTATATTACAAAGATTCGCAACCTGAAATTTCGGATTTTGAGTATGACTGTTTAAAGAACGAGCTATTGTATCTCGAGTCACTTTTACCTGAAGCGGTAGGGACACTAGGTGTTGGCGATGACCGCAGCGGTAATTTACTGACGCGCAAGCATTATACGCCCATGCTCAGTTTAGAAAATACGTATAATTTGGATGATGTTTTCAATTTTGATGCGCATATTCGCAAATTATTAGCGGTCGAAAAGGACATTGAGTATGTTATTGAGCCGAAGATCGACGGGCTTGCGGTGAATTTAATTTACGAGAAAGGCCAGTTACGATATGCGTTGACGCGTGGAGATGGGGTTGAGGGCGACGACGTAACCGATAATGTGAAAACAATCGAAGGCCTACCCCTACGCATTGGGTATGTTCCCGATTTGATCGAAATTCGCGGTGAAGTGTATATAGATTATGATGTTTTTCAGAAAATTAACATGGAGCGCGTTCAAGCTGGGGAGGCTGTATTTGCCAATGCGCGGAATTTAGCTTCGGGAACACTAAAATTGATGGATAGCGAAGCCGTTCGATTGCGGCGCTTAAAAATTTTACTCTATGGAATAGGCGGGGGCAATAATTTTGAAAAACAGAGCGAAATTTATCCGTTTTTACAAAAATTAGGCTTTGTTTCGCAAACTTATTACCATGTTATTGCAAATTTAGAGCGTATTGCTCCCACCATTCGGGAACTCGACCGAGAGCGTAAGCGATTGCCATACACGACCGATGGCGTTGTATTTAAAGTAAATGAACGTGTGTTTCAGGAGCAATTAGGGGCAACGGCAAAGGCACCGCGCTGGGCATTTGCCTATAAATTTAAACCCGAATGCGCAGAAACAATTTTGCGCAATGTTACATTTCAAGTGGGGCGGACCGGTATCATCACACCGGTTGCGGAACTGGAGCCCGTAAATTTATCGGGATCCTGTGTAGCGCGTGCAACCTTACACAATGCCGACGATGTTGCGAAAAAGGACATCCGCATCGGTGATACGGTCATCGTTGAAAAGTCGGGCGAAATTATTCCGGCCATCGTGGGTGTGCGATTGGAGAATCGCCCCGAAAGTGGATTAGAAAAATTAAATTTTCCCACAGATTGTCCCCATTGCGGCACACGACTCATCCGTTTACCAGGGGAGGTTGCTTGGCGTTGTCCCAATGTGAATTGTCCGGAACAAGTGATTCAAAAAATCATTTACTTTACTTCCAAGACGGCAATAGATATCGATGGGTTCGGCGAAACAGTTGTACGCAAATTGGTCGAGTTTGATAAAATAAAAACCACTGCGGATATCTATGCGCTCAAAAGAGAGGATTTGTACCTCTTGAAAAATTTTGGCGATAAATCAGTGAATCGCCTGCTCTCAAATATTGAACGCAGTAAAAAAACAGAACTTTGGCGATTTATTAATGGATTGGGTATTCCGTCGATTGGTGAGAAAATGGCCAAAGACTTGGCAAATTATTTCCACCATTGGGATGCGTTAGCGACGGCTTCCGTTGAGGATTTGGAACGTATCCATGGGGTAGGACAAAAAGTTGCCCAAGGTATTTTCGACTACTTTCGCGATTCAAAAAATTTGAAATTGTTACAAAAATTTCATGAAATTGATTTCGAATTTGAAAAAATTACGGCGCAATATAATCCATACTTCGAAAAGAAAATGTTTGTACTCACCGGAACAATGCAGCAATTTACACGTAATCAGGCGAAAGCACTGATCGAAAAAAATGGCGGCTCCGTTGCCAATGCCTTGTCCGCAACTGTAGATGTCCTCATCGCCGGTTCCCATGCAGGTCAAAAATTGGATGCCGCCCGAAAAAAAAATGTCCCAGTCTGGACGGAAGCCGATTTCATCGAAAAATTGTCGTAACCGCAAGGAGGCTTACAAGAGGGCTCTGCCCTCTGGACTCCCGCAAGGAACATGGCTCCTTGACCTTTTTAACGGCCAATCCATGCGAAATTTTCGCATGAATTGGCCGTAAGGTCAAAGACTTTTATTTTAGGGATTATTCCCCGCGGCCCAGCCCGGCGAATTCTTCGCCGGACTGAGCCGCAGGGCAAGTTTAAATTTTACCCTGGCCGAAGTGCTGCGCATCGCGCAGCGCCTCGGCAAAAGTCAGCCCGCCCGCGGCTTCGCCGCGAGCGGGCCCTTTGGGTCCTTCGGGCCCGCTCCCCGGGCGTTGCCTGGGGCAAGGCCCGCAATCCCGGTCCAGTGGATGGATCCCCTGGCGAGAGTCCAGAGGGCAGAGCCCTCTGGATAACCATCCCCTGGTGGGGATCCAAGGGCGAGTAGCCCTTGGACAGATTTTATTTTTCCAGGAGTAGGTGGCGATTGACGATGGATATGCCGCTCAGCATCGAGCCAATGATCCCTAAAAAGCCCTGATCCGTACCGCATAGAAATAAATTTTTAATCGGTAAAACGCCGTCATAGATTTTTTCCGGGGAGCCGTAGATGGCACCGTTAACGCGTCCCGTAAAGCGTTCGATGGTCAGTGG
>JAITAG010000019.1 GCA_031284265.1 Puniceicoccales bacterium
TCGAACACCAAAGTATGCTCAGAGAAATCGAGGCATTACAAGTGGATTCTAATAACAGTGCCATTAAAGTCGCTGCGATCGATCCGATTTACAGTTATGTGGACAAATATTGGGTCGACGAAAGCCTCTACTCGGAATGGAGGAACTATGAAAGTAGTGGTAATATAAAATATAATACATTGTCAATGGTTACTGGTACGAATAATACAATCACCGCTAAAGTCAGAGAATTGCAGGCGGCATACGGCAATTGGACACAAAATAAAAATACCCAAAGTGAACTTTTAAAGAAATGTTATGTAATCGTCAAAGGTGGAGTCGAAGCCGATGTTACCGACACACAATTAACAAGTTTTAATACAGAGACTACAGGTTTGGGTACTGGAGCTGCCGATGTTTACAAATGGTTTTTTCGAGATTTATTTCAAATGATTTACAAGTATCCCGTGGCGGAACGCAGTACCATTCCAGGGCGCTGTAATCCCATTGTCACCGGAACAATCAATGACTTTGAACCGTTAGCCGTCCGACCCGTTACACAGAACAACGAAACGACAACCCATGTGGTTATTTTTACTCCCATAGATACGGTAACATCCTTCGTAGAACCTTCCCAGGATACCGTCCCTAAAAGCCATTGGGAATCCGCAAAATTAATCCTGGATAATTTAGAGGTAACGGGTGAGGATAGTCTGGTGGAATATGTCAATAAACAGGCATCAGAATTGGCAAACCGAACCAATCGAAGCAATAAAAATGGTTTCTATAAAATCAAACGCTTATTGGATGAAATTGAAATCAAAGTCGATACCTATAACGGCCTCACTGGCTCAGCCAATAAAAATATCACCCTCTCCTTGGTAAAATGGTATAACGCCATCGTAGATTACGCGGCACAATATATCAAAATCTCCCTCCAAGAACATATCAATGATCACCTGTGGGATAGTACTCAAATCCCCTATGTGGAAATTGATAACGCCATGGATGGTACCACGCCCATTGCCGATAGCAACTGGAAAATTACATCGACTCAAGGAACCATGTTGAAATATATTCAATTAAGCGGCACGACGACGTTCAGTAAAGGCTATCTCTATCCACCAAATAATCCATCGGAACTTTTTAAGACAATTAATACTTTGAAAACGATTTTCTTGGAAAATGGCGGCACGATCAAAACTGCCTTCACAAAAAAAACGGGCGTGCTTGATGAAATTAAGATGCTACAGGATCATGTAACCAGTTTATTGCAACAATATCTCGATTTAACGGAAGAACAGAAAAAAGGGTATAATTCCCAATCCATACGTGCCTATATTCAAGCACTTCGAGGATGTATCGCCGATAATTTATGCGACTATGCGATTGACGGAAATGGTAATGAAGTCATCACCCCTAAAATATCTCCATTCCCGGAGATGACTAAAACATTGCTCGTAAAATGTCTCAAACAGTTGGACAATTTAAGAAATACGTTTGAGGCGGCAATACTAACCCGAGAAGTGAACACGTTTTATGATTGGTTTATCAATATTGAAAAATTGTACTACGACTGGCGAATTAATTCGGCGAGTCGGAAAAAATTGGAGAATCAATTAAATTTGTTTAAAGGTATTAAATTTGAATTCGAATTACCGAAAGCCATGGCGGATGACCAAGTACTAACAGTGGATAACGTTGAGATCCGATCTTCGCCCAATATGGCGGAAATGATGGCGAAAATTAATATAGCCATAACCAATATTAATGGGATCATTAATACGACTGGGAATGTCGAAGGAAGTAAGAAAAATGCTGCGTCTATTGCCATCAACGAGGCCAGTACAAAATTAAATGCCGCGAAGTCAGCCAAGGAATTTCGTTCGATCGATGACTATTTTACCTGTAAAGATATTATCGCCGGATTACAAAAAGCGGTAGACATAATACCCAATAGTGGGACATTGACTGATTCACAGCGTAAAGATTTAAAGACGATAATGGCGAGCAGCGGAGAAATTTTGACAATGGCGAGCAGTAGTTCATATTTCTCGACTTTTGTCATTAATCATATCGATGAAATCATTAAATATATTGAATTATTTAACATTGAGATGCCAACCGATAACGACAAAAAAAGATATAGACGGATTGCAGATCGCTATGGATTTACGGGGGATTGCGACAATGATCAGGTGGCGGTCATACGTTTAATGGATAAAATTCGAAGAACCATTGAAGATGAATTCAAAAGCGCGAATGATAAGCGAGGAAAAGAATTGCTTGCGGCGAAGATATCGGGTCGTGCAGTGGATTTTTCGGTATCCGACATCATGAGCGAGAACGACCGCATGCGTAAATACCACCAGTGCTGGTTCGATTTCGAGCGTTACGCTTCCTACCTGGTGACAAATTTCGTACATCAGAATGGAACTAGAAAAATGTCTAATGGAACTGAAGCTGGGGTGGATCTAAAAAAATGCGGATATGCTGACGCTGATTTTGGCAATATTGCGAAAGGCACGGGATCGGGAGGAAGACTGTTGACGTACTATACGGTTTCCGGTACGGGTCAAAATACCACTGCAAATAGAATCAATAAACTGAATGCGGCATGTGGCAACAACAGCAATGAATTCACAAAGATTGACTATGGTACGTTAAACGTCGATTTTTCGCTCGATTGTCTCAAGCTTTATCAAGATTACTTTCTGAAAGGGTTACCATCCATAAATGGAACATCGACTTTTCAAAATATTCGCAATTATATGTCTTTCCAGGGAGCTTATTTGGATGTGCAAGATTATATCAAATATTTTTTTGAAGAGCATTCAGATTGGAGAAATAATGTAGAAGTTAATAGTCAATTACGCGTTGCACTGACGAACCTAAGAGGAGCTACATTAGCACAACAACTGGATTTAAGCTATCAGATTCAGTATAACAATCAAGTACTGTGGCCGGTTGGCGGGACACAGACAGGAAGTATAGGAACCAGATATTGCGCGGAGATTGATGTAACTGCAGATAATGCTGAGACCACTTTATCGGACTATATTGCGCTTTTGAGCAGCAGTGTATACGGCTATAACCCATACGAAGATCCGGAAGCTATCTACCGTATGCGCCTTGCAGTGATCGATCGTACTTTGGGAGAAGTTTTGGGAAATAGTAACTATGATCACAGTGCTTTGTTCAATACAAAATCCGATACGCTATTATCTGGAGGACAGATCATTACCAATGATGAAATGATGGAAAATCTCATTATCAATTTAGAAAGCTTGGTGAAGGCATGGAATCGGGAAGATGAAGTTGGTACAAAGAGAATATTTGATGATTTAAACAAAGATGGGGTATATTTTTTACAAAATGACGGTAGTTACATTTACCAAGGAACTAAGGAAGCCGTGCCCCAGACGGCTTATCCACGGGACGGAACGGTAAAAATAATTGCGGGGGATGCGACAACCTATGAAACTTGTAAAGATGGAAGTGTAGCTTCAACGGAAACAAAAGCAACGTCCGAAACGGTTAGGAACCGCATTATTACCAATGAATTGCTCAGCGTCATCGATTCTCTAAAAAATGTATATTTAAATGGGGCAGCCATTAAAAGTGTTGGAGAAGTATACTATCGCTTGCAAATGGCCGAATACGTATACGCAATGGCCGGAAAAGAGGCAAAGAACATCTATTGGCATTCGCCGAGCGGAACGGAATTTTTAAAGACCAATGGTTGCTATACCTTTACAATGGGAAGCGAGAGTAATGAGGCGAAATTTATCTGTGGAATGGTAAATGGAAATGTTAAAATTGCACAGCTAACGCAATCCGACCTTTCTACATTACATGAAAAGGATATGACATGGTTTGAAGGGAAGAAAGATCTGCAGGGTGTATTTTATCGATATACGGATTCAGAAACAGATTCGGTTCTAACTTCCGCGGAATTGACTATCAGTGCGGGTGGAAAGACATATTATTCGGCTGGGGGAGGTTTTTTCGATAATAATGGGAAAACCGTCAGCTATGATCAGGAAGGGTTCTTGATCGACGAAAGCGGAACGCGTATCGTCAAGGAAACTTCAGCAATTGGTGGCTCTTCCTATATGGCATATCGCATTGATGGAATTTCGGGCAAGTTGCTAGGCGTTGCTTATAATCCCACTGCAAAGACAGAGATAGAGGGATCTGTACTAGAAACCTATGGGATGCGATTTGGCAACTATCGGTCTATGTTCGATGCTCGTGCACAATATTTGCTGGATGAGGATGTCCACGCTCTATTCGTCGAGGAATTTAATACCATCGGTACAGATTTCGGTGTAACCTATGAGAAATGGAAAAAGGATGCGACCAAGGATTTATTTTCGGCTTCATCGAAATCATTTTCAACGAAGATTGCGCAATTTGCTGCGATGTTTTCTTCGCTTAGCGATACCCTAGGACGCCACGACGTAAAACGTTACAATGATAAATTAGCCTATGCGGATGAAGAATTAATGTTGCGCCGGGTCAATACGGTGCTCAAAAACCTCGAAAAATCGGATAATGATTTTGAAAATTTTGCCAATGTGGCAACTAAAGCAAAAGAATATTTCGAAATATTAAATAAAATAGCTGTTGCGAAAAGTATCGGTAATATTGAAGGAGTAGAACAATATACTCCCGAGCGATTGCCCAAGCAACAGGAATATGAAAATGCGAAGTTAAATGCGGCGTCTGATAAAGGGAATTTTCCAGCCTATGTCCAATCTTTATCAAAAAGTTTAAAAGAAAAAGGTTCGGAGCTAAAGTACAAGTTGTCCATAATAACGGATTATAGCACACGCTCTCTTTTGATCGCAAACTATGCCTATCTATCGAAAAAATGCGAAATGGCTGAAAATATTTTAAGTATGGTCATTGGAGTGGATACTGTTGGGGAGCAAGTTGGCGAATTACTGGCGAATAACGGATTGCAGAAAGATTTCCGCGATGTGGCCACATTGATCCAGGACGGAAGTTCAAAATACTCGGAACGTCCAGTATTATCCCTAGCAGAAATATGGGGTGTTGAAAGAAATGTGAAAATGCACGTCTACGGGGGATGGAAAGGTGATTCACGGGATGCGTTACTTTACAAAAGTGTGCTAAATGAGTTTAGTCAGCGAACCTATTTCAAAAATTCTGAGGAATTACCATTGATTTCATCCGATGGCGTGCAAAAATACATCACACAGATGCGTACGCTCTTGGATCCTTATATCGAAGAGTTAAAGAAATATGAGATTTACGATGGAATTTTGCGAGACGTCTATGTTTTAGATATTATAAAGGACGGACGGAAGCGCAAAATTGCAGGAATAGGCTTCAATGAAATCATTAAAGAACATGCCAATTGGTTTATCACCAATGCTAGGAAAGCAACCTTTTTAGCCGATTTGAACGCCCTATCTACAAATTTGGATTTGGTCATTAATTCCTACGATACCAAGGGAGATTTGGCCGGGCAAATGGATGCCGTGTTGTTGCAAAAGATTAAAAATTTTAAAGCATACCTTGGCAATAAGAATGATAAAAATAAAAAGACTTACATCGGACGTGTGGTAAATTTTGTACCCTACGAGGATAACAAAGTTAGCAGGGATTCGTACCTCTATAAAATTCAATCCGCAGAATTGAATGAAATTATTGAGAAATATCAAGCCAATGGAATGAAGTTTGAAGAATATCAGGAAAAGATTAATACGCTAGAGTTGAGAGGGGGGCCATTGGATGAATATATAACCCAATTGAAGGATTTTCTATCCTATTCCCAGCAGCTCGAACTCTATCAAAAATCACTCATGTCACTGGTACCTATACTATATGCCAATTACAGGGGGAAGTGGCACAAAGCGGCGGACCTATCGGAGACACAGCTTAAGGAAACAAATGGAGAAACCTATTATCGGATGATTTACGGATATGGAAATAATGGGGAAGTGAGGTACATCGAAGACTATGATCTAAATGATGAGGTTGTCGATCCGGTTTACATCAGCTCAGATTCGGTATGGCACGGGGACTATTCTCACTACGGCGTAATGTTCCGACTAATGGCGATTCTATATGAAAAATTCACGACTCAGAAGAATTTGTTAGCCGATTTATTGAAAGAGATTCAGGAAAATAATGATAAAATTTCGGGAGCGAATAAATATTTAGCAAAAATTAACAAAACTCAGGCACAAGCAGCGCGTCAGGGTGAAAATGCAAGAGTAGTTATACCGGCCGATGTGATCATATTCTTTAAACAAAAAAACATCACCATGCCGACGGAATTTTTTGGGAATGATGCAGAAATTGCAACCTATGAAAATTCGAACTTCAATAAACGCATGACTTTTCTGGATAACAAGGGAGGCATTTCCAATTTATTTTCCTACGTAGCCCAAGGGAGGTTAAAATCAGGGGAAGAGGTATCAAGCAATTTGATGTTAGCCGATTTATCCAATCGAGATCTATTGGAATTGGGCACCCTTAAGCAACTTTACGGGCAAACGGATTATGCCGATGCGAAATTTGGCGATGTTTCTAAAAAAGTAAAAGATAGTGATCCAGTAGCAGGTTTTTTGACGTTCTTAAGCTATGCAGCAATAATGTACGTCAGTCTTATGCTTCCGGGAGTGGCTTTGCTTGCTGCTAGTTTACTCGCTGCGGATGCGATGGGAGCTTTGGGAGTTGGAATAAAGGCTAGCATATATGGCACTCAAGCGCAGTTCCATGGAACCGATCAGGTTACTTCAGGTAGCGATAATACTTTGTTAGAGGCTTATTGGTTTAATCGTGTTGAAGCGAAAAAGAAAGATGAAACAGCACAAGTAAAATCGGCGTTGGGAACCTATACGGATGCTTTGATTAGTAATATGGACGGAGATTATCCGCCTTTCCCCTGTTCTCTTGATGGTATTGCCAGCAATAAACCCGGTAGCTATGGTGTCGGTTGTAGTGCAGCTGCAACTAATGGATTTCAATTAAACGATTGGGCACCCGCTTCCATGGGATGGGGTTTGACCGGACATTATCAGTATTTGGCGAATATAATGGGCGATGCTTCCGGCGGTTCTTCTAGGGACTTTGAATCGGGAGCTAATCAACATCTGGTTGAAGCATTCGATGTATTGGCCCATCAAAAATATTACAAGCAACCAAAGGGTGTATATAAAGAAAATTACACCTCACCGGATTATGATTACAATGCTTTGATTTTGATGTATAAGTTAGAGGCTTTGGCAGAAACCTATGGTGAGCCCGTTGCTCAAATTGCCGTTAATTATCTGAGCGATCGCATTACTTTAGCCCAAACAATAGATTCATTAAATGCGTTATCCGATCCAACGTTAGGTGATGCATTACTGGGTAAAGCCCTAACGCCGGAAGATGTAAAAATGATCAAAACTTATATCGATGGACCGAACCTATTTACCGATGATGAGGATTTTCCAGAATATGAAAAGAAAACGCTCACTCAGTGTTGGACAGAAAATAGCAGCATAAAGAGTGTTTTGAACAAGTTGTATGGAAACGGTTCCAGTGGACTCAATGCGGATGAAGTCTCACTTTGGAGTGACACCATGCGCACGTATATCGATAAAATTACGACCGATGGCCAGACTCTGTCGACGAAAATGCAGCGCATGATGCAGCGGTGTAATGAAACTACATCTCTTGCGACGCAGATGTTAAAATCCATTGGAGATCTCTGGAAACAGATCACGGGAAATATACGTTAAAACGAAAGAAAAGGGATATGGAAACAGAATTCGATCGCATTTTACGGCAACATTTTCAAGCCCATCCCGTGGCGCAAAAAATACTCTTAGATCATTTTCCAAATCTCGATCATAGCCATTTGGATGCAGCCTATGAAATTGCCCAAGACTTGCTAAAACACAAAAAATACGATGATGCGGAAAGCGTTTTCTATTTTTTAGCCATGATGGATCATTTTGAGCAGCGCTATTGGAAAGCTTTAGCGGTGACGTTGGAGGAGCAAAAAAAATATAATGAAGCTTTGGGCATTTACTTGGCTGCATTTTTTCTCGACCCGATGGATATCGAAGTCACATCGGCGATGGCTGATTGTTGTTTGGCTCTAGGGGATCGGGAAGGGGCAAAAGAATTTTTAGAACAGACTTGTGAGATCTTCGAAATGAATGGAAAGCGAAAGGATTTAGCATGTCGAGCGGAAGTATTTTTAGAAATGATACAACACAAAAACGGAGAAAAAAATGAGAACGATTGATGAAAATTATGAAATAACAAGTGATTTTTTGGACGTACCAAAGGATGAAATCGGACTTTTGATTCGTCAGAATGTGGAACCCAGAACGGTTATGTCGCTGACGGACTATTTGCTCCATAATGTTTTCAGCGATGCGCGTACGAAAAAATTATCGGAAGCGGATGCGGCAAACCAGTCGATGAATCTATTGGTACATCGCATTACAACCATGAGCAGTGCGGCGATGTGCTATGCACCGGTAAAGAAAACGGATGAGCAATATGAGATGCCAACAATTGATATTCAGGAAATGTCATCGGTCGGCGCAGCGATGGCGATGCTCATTATATCGACGATGCAAAATGAAATCATGCTCGATACACAATTGGAAGCAATTAAGGGGACACAGAACCAAAAATTATCGGCGAGTCAAACAAAAATGTTACAAGTTCGGCAGAAAATTCGAAAATCGCGTTATCAAAGTCCATTTCAAAAATTTATGAAATGGCTGAGCAGTACTTGGGTCATGAAATTTTTAAATAGTAACTATGGAAAAGCCATTATGTTTCTTATTGGTGCGGCGATAACAATTGCATCATTTGGATCGGCTGGACCGGCAGTCATTGCGCTTAGCTGTGTTTTATTATCATTTCAGGCGGCGGAGTTAATTTTGGGGAAAAGCATGGGGGAATTGATCACCTCTGGCATGAGTGACGGATCGGCTAAAATGGCTTTACAGATGTCGATCGACATTGGTTTAATGGTAGCAAATGTGGGTGTAGGAGTCGCCTCAGGAGCTGGAAAAGCTGCAGAACAAGCCTCGGAAAAAGTCATAGAACAGGCAACAAAAAAAGTTATGGAAGAGATGGCAAAAAAAGTAACCAAAGAAGTAGCCGAAGCAGTAGCAAAGGAAGTTGGAGAAACAGTGACCAAGGAAACGCTTAAGGCAGTAGCTAAGGAAGCGGCCGAAAAAGCAGCGAAGGAAGTTGGAGAAGCAGTAGCCAAAGAAGTGGCGGAAGAAATGGGCGAAGAAGTGATGAAAAAAATAGGCAAAGAGGCTGTGGAAGCCGCTGCTAAAAAAGCGGGAGAGGCAGCCGGAAAAGCAGTTGCAAAGGAAATTGAAGAGGAATTGATAAAAAAAGTAGGGAAAGATATGGCAAGAGAAATTGCCAATGAAGTCGGACAAGAAGTCGCTAAAAATACATCGGAAGAAGTTGCAAAAAATTTGGGAAAAGAATTTAGTGAAGAAGCCGTCCAAGAGATAGGAGAAAAGGCAGGGAAAGAAGCTGCCCAATCAGTGGGAAAAGAATTTGGAGAAAATGCAAATAAATCCTTTTTAACAAAAGGCAAAGATGCCCTCATTGCCGGCGGTCGTTTTATGGCAGGCATTAAGGGGTTAGAGAATTTGAGTTCCATGCAACAGACGGTCGTTGCGTTACAAAAATTTCAGCAACGTGTTCAGGTTATAATGCAAGTTTATCAATCACTTTACAGTTTAGCTATGAGTGAAGAGGAAATGCGCAAAATGACCTATGCGGCTGAGATAGAAATGATCAATACTAAAGCTCAAGCGCGGCAAGATTTTTTACAGATGCTCATTGACAATCAGATGTCCGACATTCAATCGCTGCTTTCTTACACGAAAGCTTCCTTTGCGCGTGCGGCGGAAGTGATTCGCGAGTATGGAGATACCAGTCAAATGATTGCGCGAAACCTTGTTATTTAGGATTATTTATGTCAATATCGATTCCGGGAGATGATACGCATATGTCGCATGTTGCCAATCCTTCGGGAACAAAAAAGGCATCTGGGGATAGCAGTGCCGGTGTCGATGCGGCGACGCTAAAGGCAGTAGGGGAAAATTTAGTGATCAACGGGATGATCGATTTATCGGCCATTCAAATGATTGAGCGCAGCACATTATCCCATTTAAACAATAACAGTATGAGTGCGGTAGGGGGGACTCAGCGCAGTGAAAAGCGTTCTGAGAAGATCAATGAATTGGCATTGGGGATGGATACGTCGAAATTTCAATCGTCGAAGGTGGACAGTTTAGGGGATATTATGTGTGAGTTGATGGTATTGATGATTCAATCGACGAGTGAGCGTCGGCAAATGGAACGGGAATTTCGTTCGGTTTTATCCGTTGCGCAGATTGATCAATCGAATAAGATTGCGGAAGAGATGAAGGAGAAGATGAAAATCGATGTGGAGCGCATTAAGACATCAGCTTGGACGCAATTTGCCGTATCGATGGCCAGTACGGCTGTAAGTATTGGAGGTGCGGCGATTCAGGGAGCAAAAATGGCAAGGTCACCCGGCACAATGTCCGCAGAAGGCATAACCAGGCAATTGCAACGAGAAGGTGAAATTAAGAAAATTATTTCGATGGCGGGGGAGATGGGGACAGCGTTTAGCGATTTAGATGCCATTAAAGCATCGGCAAAGCTAGAAGAATCGATTCAGCGCAAACAAACGGCATTGAAGTTAACGCGAGCCGTTGCCGCCTCTGTCGAAACCTCATTGAAGAGTATCGATAGCACGCGGGAACAATTCATGTCGACTATGTCACAAATTAATCAGGCACTCCATGATGGAGCCATGCAAATCATTCGCAATACAGTCATCTAATACTTCTTGCCTAAGGGCTTTTGCCCCTAGGATCCTTGAGTATCATTCCCTTTGACCTCAACCCCCCCATTGCGCAACAAGCTCAAGGTTACCATCGACAAGAAGTTGGCGAAAATATTAAAACGATTTATTGTACCTCGCAGCAACCTCCTTCACCGGAGTAATACACTGGCGGTGTATTTACAACGCCTCGACTCATAAGCACATCTTTTATATATCTCAAGTCTTCGGTCTCTCCGATCATGTGATAGCCCGAGCGCAAATAGCTCATGGCATTAGCGTGAACGTTGTTAAAATATACCTCACCATCCTTATGCAATTCCACTTTTCTTTTACTGATGTAATGAACATTAATCCTACGGGCCATAAAAAAATCAAAAAGACGTCGATCACCTCGCAATATGGATGTCCACCACAGATGATAGCAAAGTGGATCGGACCAAGTAGGTTGTTGGGCAAGATATTCGGCAATATCATTGCGTTCCCCATAAACCGCTTCCCGAAATGAAATATAATCACAATCAGATCTTTTTTTATCAAACGTTGCGCAGCAAATACGCTGGACCGTCCGGAAGTCGCCTTCTCGAGCAGCCCGAACCAGTGGGTCTATCTCTCAATTCTTGCCATTCTCTTACGCACTTTTCCCGGTTGGCCAATTGCTTAGGCGTAGCAGATGCATTGGAAATCACCGATGGAGGCAATTCTTCGACGCTGCCCTATATAAATGCGCATGATTTTGACAAAAAAATCAGTAACAAAACTTTCGATAATAGATTTGACATAACGGAGCTATAATTTGCTCCATTTTTCCTAGCGCATATTGCCGATGATTCTACTCAAACTATCGTGGGCCAAGTTATTGATTTTGTCGAGCATGCCCATGGCAAATTGAATGGCCTGATCCTGGGCGCGGATGGAAGATTCAACGGAACTGGCTACGGAATCGAGCAATTTATTCATGGCTTCCGCCGCTTTCTGCTGGGCATCAATTTGGGATGTTTTTAGATCGAGTTCCGCGCACATCAAATTTCCAGCCGTTTCAACGGTTGTTCTAAGCGCTTCACTTGTCAGTTTTCCCGCCTGCCTAATGGCATTTCGTTTTTCTGGATCGTATTTAAAACCTCTTGTATCATCTGTTCCGCCTTTTTGCGCCAGATTCAGATGATCCGCCCCCTCTTTTCGACTGGCGATATGGTCCGCAATTTTTGTCGCAGCAATATCCGCAACGCATGCAGTCATCTTAGTTACCGCTTGCGTGACAGCCTTTTTATAGGCCAAATCACCCTTCGCCTTGATCATATCCGCAATTTTCATCCCGTTTTGAAACTGTACCTGCGCCAATTCCGCCCGCATTTGACGCTCTATGGACTTATTTTCAAACGCATTGTTGATCATTAAAATCATGAGCTCCGCCGCTAGATCGTTAACCGATAATTTGCCGCTGTTACACTCCTCGACGAGCGCATTCATCTTCTCCGGGTCGAGACCAGCTCGCATCTGCTCAGCTAAGGGGAGAGGTACTCCCCGAAATTGAACCATTTCCATCAACGCCTGATCTCCAGCCGTTAAAGTCGGCTCCGGAATAACTACGGGACCCTTGAGTTGAACATCGCCGGAAGGTTCCGTACTTTCCCCAGAAGTAACCGCACTAGCCGCCTCATCACCTTCAATAGCGGCCGGTGAAAAATCTACGGTTCCAAAATAATTGCCGGGTATGGTAGACATAACTTTATGTTAAAAATTATGTAAATCATGGCAAGACCAAAATAATTTTTTTCTTAAATATTCCGTAAATTATCACCGACATGCGGTGAAGATTAAGTTAAAAACGAATTCTTGTATTTTTTGCTTGAACTTCTTATAATCTCAATAGTTTAGAGCATAATTTCGAGCATGAGTACGTTTTTCATATTCGTTTTAACATCCTTTTTGTTGGCCCTATGTGCAATAACCATCCTGTTTATTCTAATGCAGCGCCCCAGCGAAGAATCCGGTATGGGCGCAACCCTCGGCGGTAATGCTGTAACTTCTATTTTGGGCGGCGAAGGTGTAAATACTCTTGCGCGCATTACTAAATATTGTGTCATCCTCTTTTTTTCTCTCTCCTTTTTCCTTTCGCTATTCCATATGGCCTTCGAAGAAGTCGATAGACCGCAAAATTTACTCGAAAAAAGAGAAATTGTTGAAACTCATGATATGGCTTCCAATGAAACTCCAGAAGATTCCGTCGCCGTCGCAACCGGCGAGGAATTGATAAATCGGGAAACTTTGAATGAAACGGATGAAATAACTGTCGATTCTCAAAATCTCAATCCTCAAGAAAACTCCTTTGCCGCTCCTGAAAGAGAGACGGAAAATACTGAGGATGAACAAACGATTTTCGACGAGTCGCTGAAAGATTTTGAACCGTGAAGAATTTTCTTATCCTGTTGCTATGGTGCTTATGGATCTCGCCGATGGGTTTCGCTATTCCATCGGCGAGACATAAGAAGTCTTCCTCCCTGTCTCCTCTGACCACTCAGCAACTTCACGAAACCGTCCAGAAGTTGAAGGTATCCAATGGTTTGAATTGTGCCTTTATTTTCGGCCTTAAAACGACCGTCGCTAAAACGAAAGAAAAGGAAGAAAGGACCAAGGATAAAATGAAAGAAAAGGAAGAAGGAAAACTTTATTCTCAACAGGATTCCAATGGAGTAAAGTTGCGACTTGATTTTGACGATCGATCATTTCTGTGCCTGGGGAAGTCGGATGACGAAATTTTTTGCTCGGAGCAATCGATCAAAATGACACGCGATACCCCCGTCTGTCAAGGACATCTTCTGAGTTTTGCTGACATTTTAATGCCTTTCCTCGAATGGCAATCCTGTGAATATCGCCATTCGAAACGCGTACAAGGACGCAATACACACATCATTCGCTTCAAAGGAACAACGGGACAATTGGTCGACATTGCCTACGATCCCGTATTTGAAGCTATTTTACAATTCGAATATCTCGACGAAAAAGAAAAAGTACAGCGTACTTTTAAACTCCTAGACTTCAAAAAAATTCAGGGTGTATGGCTCATGAAATCGATCGAAATCAAAGATGTACCCAGTAATGCGACGACTCAACTAACCATAGAAAGAGTAGCCCTCGAACAAACCATTCCGGCGAGTACTTTCGATAAAAATAACCTGGCGAAACCTTCGACCGACCATTTAACGTACGCCAAAATTTGATATCAATCGGCAAATGGGACAATGATCAATACGATGATTTTTGGAGGGACAGTACTCTCGACCGAACCGGATCATGCGAATGTGTAGATCGTGCCATTCCTCTTTGGGAAAAAGCTTTTTTAAGTTATTTTCAATAATTTTTACATTTTGCGAATATACTAAGCCCCAACGATTGGCTAGGCGACGAATATGTGTATCGACGGGAAAGGCATAACCATTAAAGCATTGGGAAACCATGACACTTGCCGTCTTATGGCCTACTCCCGGTAATTTTTCGAGTTCTTCAAATGTCGACGGTACTTTTCCATCCCAATGTTCGGCAATTATTTGCGCACAACCCTTTATCGCCCGCGCTTTACTGTGAAATAAACCGCAGGGATGAATAATTTTTTCAATTATTTCGAAGGGTAAATCTTTCATCGTTTGCGGATCAGATGCCATCGAAAAGAGTACGGGCGTTACTCTGTTCACTCGCTCATCGGTACATTGGGCAGATAAAATAACGGCTATTAATAGCGAAAATGGAGAGCGATAATCCAGAGGAATGGTAACATTTGGATAAATTTCTTCCAATGTTTTGAGAATAAATGAGGTGCGCATTTCACTTTCAGAATCGTTTTTCACGGCAGTTTCGCTATTTTTTTTCGCCATTGGTCGAGTATAAATTTTCTAAAGTTTCGGAAAAATCTCGGGGTAGAGGAGCCGTAAAGGATAAATTTTCTCCAGTCAGTGGATGGGCGAGGGCTATGGATTCCGCATGTAACATTACCCGTGGAAAAATAAAATCGCCGCCATAGCCGTAGGTCAAATCGCCCCCAATGGGATGACCGATATAACTCATATGTACGCGAATTTGATGGGTCCGTCCCGTATGAATTCTGACGTCGACCAACGTGAAATGTTCGAAACGCTTGCGTACTATCCACGTCGTTTTAGCCGATTTACCACTGGGGCAGGCAATCATCCTTATTTTATCATGCGTTTGGCGTGCAATCGGTATCTCGATCGTTCCCGTATTAAGCGCCGGCGTTCCTTGGATGATGCAAACGTAACGTTTTTCAATAGTATGGCAGGCAAAGTTGCGAACTAGTCGCGTAAATGCGCGATCCGATTTGGCAAAAATAATCACGCCCGTCGTGTCCTTATCGAGGCGATGGACGACGCCTGAACGTCCTTCCTGTCCCAAAGAACTCAGCGCACAATGTTCCAAAACATATTCCTGTAACGTTTTTCCGCGCACATTTACACCTGGATGAATCACAATACCTGCCGGTTTATTAATAATGATTAGATCTTTGTCTTCAAAAACAATGTCTAAGCATAAATTGCATTTTGAATTTTTTCCCAAAGGAAGATCAATGGCTTCGTAGGTAACGATATCACCCGTATAAACCTTATCGTGAAGATGGATTTTTTTTCCATTACATTCGAAAGGGCATTGTTCGAAAGATTTTCGGACATTTGCACGGGAAAGTGGTAAGATTTGCGACAAAATTTTATCACAACGCTCACCTAAAATTCCTTCGGGTAAAATAATCGTTGGCATTTGCCCCAAGATTTAGCGATATTTTCGAAATCGCAATAGGAAAAGCTTGCAGTTTGCAAAAGCTCCCTATGCTGCGTAAAGGAGATGTCATTCATTAAAAAATATTCCAATGTAACAGACGCAAGTCGGATTTATTTATTGCCCAATTTATTCACGGCAACGAATCTGTTTTGTGGATTTTTGTCCATTATCCGCTGTGTTCAGGCACGCTATTCGGTCCAGGATGAAGGCCTCATTCACCGCTACTACCAGCAAGCGGTTTGGTTAATCTTCTTTGCAGGGCTATCGGATATGCTAGACGGCCGCGTCGCGCGACTGAAGAAAAAGGAATCGCTATTTGGCATGGAATTTGATTCTATTTGCGATATGGTATCCTTCGGCGTGGCGCCAGCTCTGATGGTTTTTCTTATGATTCTATCGCCGACGGAAGAATTTTCCTTTTTTCGCCAAGTAGGTTGGCTGTTCGGCTTCATTTATCTACTCTGTGCGGGAGTACGTTTGGCACGCTTCAATGTCATTACTAGTCCATTACTGCCCAAAGATGATCCCCATCAAAACTGCGATTTTCTAGGGCTGCCGGTTCCAGCGGCGGCGGGCGTTGTTGCTTCTTTCGTCCTAATTATTAACAGCTACGATTTAAACGCCTTTGCGATTTTACTTCCACCACTCATGCTATTTATCGCCTATCTGATGGTCAGCAATATCCGTTTTCCGAGTTTTAAAAAAATTGACTGGAATACGCGGACACGGTTAACTTCATTTGTAGTCATCATTGGCGCCCTAGTAACCATCCTATGGTTCCATGAATTTTCCTGTGCAATTGTCTTTTTGAGCTATATTATATATGGTTTGGTACGTCATTCCCGACGGCAAAGAATGCTCCATCCTAATTTTCATGGTTCGAATAGTTACCGAGAGATGAAATCGGGAGAAAGAGAAAATAAGGAATAGCCAATGGAAATAAAAATAAAAAAACAAAAAAAGCGGGAGAATCCTTGGCTCAATTTGGGGTTTAATATTATTTTGCCATCACTGATTATGTCCAAGGCGGACGATTGGTTTGGACTATCATCGACCATGGCACTAATCATTGCATTGCTCTTTCCAATCGGTTATGGCTTATTGGATTTCATCAAATCTAGAAAGTGCAATATTTTTTCGATCATCGGTTTCATAAGCATTTTGTTAACCGGCGTTATCGGTTTGTTGCAACTTCCAAAGGAATACATCGCCATCAAAGAAGCATTGGTTCCAGCGTTAATCGGTTTAATCGTTTTTTGTTCGGCTTTTACACGCCATCCTTTGATCAAAATGCTATTATTTAACGATGCGATCATGCATGTTGATCGCATCAATAAACGCCTCCAAGAATCAAACAATCAAGCCATGTTTCAAAAATTATTATCATCAAGCACACTTAAATTTTCCCTATCATTTTTGTTGAGTGCAATTTTAAACTACGTTTTAGCGTGTTATTTCATTCACAGTGAAACGGGAACCGTTGAATTTAACAAGGAATTGGGACGTATGACGTTTTGGAGCTATCCGGTAATTGTACTGCCTTGTACCATTATCCTAATGGTGACGCTGGTTGGCCTTATAAAGCGCTTGGAAAAATTGACCCATTTGACTTGGGAAGAAATGCTTGTAGGGATGCAAACGGAATCCGACGATCATTCCAAAGAAAGTTAATGCCATGTTTTATCGATAACAGGCGACAATAAGCTTGCCCCAAGGGCTACGTGCCCTTGGATCCCCGCCAGGGGATCCCATCCTCTGGACCTGGATTTTTTTCGGGACTTGTCCACGGGCGATGCCCGGGGACAAGTCCCGAAGAGCCCAAAAGCCAGCCCGCGGCGACGCCGCGGGCTGGCGACTTTTTGGCCGAGGCGATGCGCACCGCGCATCGCCTCGGCCAAGGAAAAAAGAGGTCAAGGAGTCTACGACTCCTTGCGGGATATGGGGCGGCGCCCCATAGCAAATTTAAATTAATTTTATTTATTTTTTAGGAATAAGCGTTTTGTTTGAATTTCCTCTAGAACAAGGTCAATGGCTTCATCGATACTATATATGCCTTCGATAGTTCTATTACGGCGAGAGCGTATGGAAATACTGTGATCTTCGCTTTCCTTATCGCCAACAACAAACATGTAAGGAATTTTTTCCATTTCTGCTTTTCGCACCTTTGCGCCGAGTTTTTCTGAAGAAGCATCGATCGAGGTTCGAATATTTGCCCGACGCATGCGTTCGAATACATCCTGGGCATAATCCTTATTGTGGTCATTAAGTGGTAATATGCGCACTTGTTCTGGAGAAAGCCAAGTCGGGAAATCTCCACCAAAATGCTCGATTAGCAGGCCACAAAAACGTTCCATGGAACCAAATGGGGCCCGATGAATCATGACTGGTCGATGGGGCTTATTATCGTTACCCACATAGTTAATGTCGAAGCGTTCGGGAAGGTTATAGTCGACCTGAACCGTACCCAATTGCCATTCGCGACCGATAACATCCTTGATAACAAAATCAATTTTTGGCCCATAGAATGCCGCTTCGCCGATTTCCAGGGAATAGAGGACTCCGAGTACCTCTGCCGCTTTTCGCAGCGCATCTTCCGCCTTTTCCCAGGA
The DNA here is from genome assembly GCA_031284265.1 of Puniceicoccales bacterium. Taxonomy (GTDB): domain Bacteria; phylum Verrucomicrobiota; class Verrucomicrobiia; order Opitutales; family LL51; genus LL51. Next base: position 18,262 of record JAITAG010000019.1, read on the forward strand.
ATCATCGCCGCCAATGTATTTTTCAGAATTCGGATCCCGTAAGCCAACGCGTACGCGAAAATCAGCGATACCAAGTGTCGAAAAAATCATCTTTACTAGGTTTAGACATTCCAAAATTTCATTGGGCAGTTGTTCTTCCGTACAAAAGATATGGGCATCGTCCTGTGTAAATCCGCGCACGCGCGTCATTCCGCTGAGTTCTCCGGACTGTTCCCAGCGATATACTGTGCCAAATTCAGCTAATTTTATGGGTAAATCGCGGTAGGAACGTGTCTTTGAAGCATAAATTTTTACATGTCCCGGACAATTCATTGGTTTCAACAAAAATCCGTCCAGCGAGCCATTTTCGAGACCACTTACCAATTCAGCACAACTTAAATCACGCTTACTTTCGAGGGTAGCTCGTTCAGCAATGGGTGGATATTGTGCATCCTTATAGTATGGAAAATGACCAGAGGTACGAAATAGACCCAGTTTGGCGATATGGGGCGTGGAAACGAGCATATAATTCAATTTTTCCAGTTCCATGGAAATGAATTTTTGCAATTCCATACGAATAATATTTCCTTTAGGGAGCCATAGGATGAGCCCTTGTCCAACGGCATCGTCGATCATGAATAGCTCCAGTTCTTTGCCTAATTTGCGATGGTCACGTTTCTTCGCTTCTTCCAATTGAATTAGATGAGTTTCGAGTGCTTCTTTCGAATCGAAAGCAGTGCCATAAATGCGTTGCATTTGCTGATTTTTTTCATCACCGCGGTAGTATGCCCCGGCAATGGAGAGTAATTTGAAAGCTTTAATTTCACTGGAATTTTGTACGTGAGGACCGCGACAAAGGTCGACAAAATCACCGTTGCGATAAATGGTTATAGTTTCGCCTTCGGGAATGTCGTCGAGGCGGGACAATTTGTAAGTTTGATGGCGATCAGAAAAAAGTTTATAGGCTTCGGTTCGGGATATAACCTGGGATTCGAAAACCTGATTTTGATCGATTAGACGCTGCATTTCCGCTTCAATTTTTTGAAAATCGTCCGTAGTAAATTTATGATCGAGATCAAAATCATAGTAAAATCCATCATCCGTTGCCGGACCAATATCAAATTTTACTGACGGAAATAAATATTGGACTGCCGCAGCTAAAACGTGGGCTGCAGAGTGCCTAATTTTCAACAATAATGCCTCCATAAGTATATAATGTCCGTATCATTTGCGGCTTTCGAAAACTGTCAACTATTTTTAAATAAAATTCCCGTTTCGCATAATATATATTATGTCTTATTTTTATATCAGGGAGCTCCGGCCTCATACCCCGCAAGGAGTCATAGACTCCTTGATCTTTTTTGCGGCCCAGCCAGCCCGCGGCTTCGCCGCGGGCTGGCCTTTGGGGCCCTTCGGGCCTTGCCCCGGACATCGTCCGGGGCAAGGCCCGAAGAAATTCCGGTCCAGGGGATGGATCCCCTGGCGGGGATCCAAGGGCGCATAACCCTTGAGAGTTTAGAGTTCGGTAATTTAAACTTGCGCAGCATGAAATATATTTAGAAAGTGAAGCGGTGAAGATTTCTATTGCACTAATTGGCCGTCCGAATGTGGGTAAAAGTCGTCTTTTTAATCGGCTCGTTGGGCGTAGGGTATCAATTGTGCACGACCAACCTGGTGTTACGCGAGATGTCATCATTCAGGAAGCGAAAAATGGCATTATTTTCATGGATACGGGTGGAATCGGCTTAGATTCTCGGGAAGAAAATGATGTGACGCAAGCGATTGAGGAACAGATTAAATTTGCGATTCGAATAGCTGATATTATTTTTTTCGTCGTCGATGCGCGGGTCGGTTGCACATCTTTAGACTACGAAATTGCAAAACGGTTACGCCGATCGGATAAAAAAATATTACTCATTGCCAATAAAGTTGATTTGGAAAGAGAAGTTCACCGCAGCGATAATTTTTACGATCTCAGTTTTGGTATGCCAATCGCTGTTTCCGCAGAACACGGATACGGGGAAGGAGAATTGCGGAAAATTATCGATGGATATGCTGATAAAAAAGAAGAAAAAATTTTATCAACCACGGATAACAATAACATCAATATCTGTTTAACGGGCCGTCCAAATGTGGGCAAATCTTCCATCGCTAACGCACTTTTAAAGAAAAATCGCATAATTGTTAGTCCCATTGCTGGGACGACACGTGATGTCGTTAGCGATGACATTACTTTTAGGAATAACGGAAAAGAATACTGTATTCGGCTAACGGATACGGCTGGTTTACGGGAAAAGAAAAAAATAAATTCTTCCGTTGAATTTTTTTCCTCATTACGTTCCACGCACGCAATGGACGAAGCGCATATCGTTTTTCTCATTATCGATGCGCTTTCTGGCATCACGCGGCAGGACAAAAAATTAGCTGGTTATGCTCTAAAACGAGGAAAATGTTTTGCGGTTGTCGTCAATAAATGGGATCTCGCCTGTAAAAGTATTAAGTACGGTTGCGTGGGAAGTTATCGTTCCATTGCTGATTTTCAAAAAGGGTTCAGCCTGGCCATTCGAAAAGAACTCTTTGCACTGTCCCAATTCCCGATACTCTTTATTTCCGCAAAAACGGGCTTTGCCATCGAAAATATTTTTTGTGAAAGTGTATGCCTTTTCGAACGCGCTTCTCAGACGATTTCTACGGGAAAACTCAACCGCATTATTCAGAATCTGATCGAACGCCACCCGCCTGCATTGGTTTCTGGCAAGCGTTTCAAAATTTATTATGCGGTACAGAGTGGCCATTTTCCTTTTCAATTAAAAATTTTTTGCAACCGCTTACAGCGTTTAATGCAATCCTATCGGCAGTATCTTGAAAACAATATTCGTGAAGCCTTCGATCTCATGGGATGTCCACTAATTTTTGATTTCATCGATAAAGAGGAGCGTTATACCGAAAAAACAGCTTGAATAATAGGCTTTTATTCTTACGGAAAAGAGCGTTGAAACCTCTCGTTGTAGTCCAAAATCTCGTGAAACAATATGGACGTTTTAAAGCACTCAACGAAGTGTCTTTTGAAATTGCTACGGGAGAAGTAGTTGGGCTATTGGGACCGAATGGAGCCGGAAAATCGACAACGCTTAAAATTTTATCGGGCCTCTTGGATGCCAATTCGGGGATAGTAAAAATTAAAAATGAGAATATTGCTTATACGTCATGCCGTCGGCAATGTTCTATCGGTGTCATGTTGGAAAATAATCCACTTCCGTCGCATTTGAAAGTAGGAGAATATCTGCGATTTCGGGCGGCAATAAAGGGCGTTGATTCGAAAAATGTGCGTATTCATACGGAAAAAATTATGCGCCAGGTCGACATTCAACGCGATCTTCGTCACCAAGAAATGGGTTCATTATCGAAAGGTATGCAGCAACGCGTAGGCCTTGCCGAAGCTATCCTAGGTGATCCCGATCTCGTCATCCTCGATGAGCCTACTATCGGTTTAGATCCCAATCAAATTATAAAATTTCGTAAGCTCATTGCTTCCCAAAAAGGTAAACGAACATTTGTCATTTCAAGTCACATTCTATCAGAAATTGAAAGTTTGTGCGATCGTTTCATCATCATTAATAATGGGGCGATTGTTGCCAATGGTATGATCCATGAGCTGCGGCAGCGATTTTTTAAGGAGCGTATTTTACTGGCTTGCGTAGAATGTGAACCCATGGCAATTGATGAGTTCAAAACCATGCACCCAGAAATCAAAATTCGCGATGTATTCATCGATTTAAAAACAAATCGACATCAATTGATTTTCACTTTGTCACATGAAAATATCGAACACTTTTGGAAAACGATCGTCAATGAAGCGCACTGGAAATTGCTAAACCTTACGGAAAAATCAACAACTCTTGAAGAAATTTTTATCCAGGCAACAGTATCATGTACTTAAAGTCGTTGTGCCCAAGGGCTACGCGCCCTTGGATCCCCGCCAGGGGAGCCCATCCCATGGACCTGGATTTTTTCGGGCCTTATCCCCGGGCGGTGCCCGGGGGTAAGGCCCGAAGCCCCGGAAGGTCAGGCGAATTCTTCCCGCCTGGCTGAGCCGTAAAAAGAGGTCAAGGAGTCTACGACTCCTTGCGGGAGTTAACTCTCTAAATTTCTAAATTCCTGTTCAAATTCGTGGGCCTCGTGGAAATTTTTATAAACGCTAGCAAAGCGCAAATAGGCAATGGGATCTCTTTGTTTTAATTCAACCATAACGAATTGGCCAATCATTTCGGCCGATATTTTTTTTGGATAATTTGCATAAATATTTTGCAGAATACTTTGCATAATTTTTTCAATTTTATTTTCGCTGTATTCGTCTGTTTTGATCGCTTTGCGCAACCCGAGTTCAATTTTACCGGCATCGAATTCTTCTTCCATTCCGTTACGTTTGGTCACTATTAGTTCTGTTTTGCAATAAACTTCCATTGTCGAAAAGCGATAGCCGCATTGGGGACACCTACGTCGCCGTCGAATACTCGTATGGTCTAAAGAAACGCGCGTATCCGTAACTTTTGTATTCATGCAGTTACACTCAGGGCACTTCATAACGTTCCAAAAACACTTCTAAATAGTATTATCCGCATTTCTTTCTGCGATGTAACGGATCCATATAAAATGCGATACAGAGCATTAGCGATAGGCGCATTGATGGCTTTTTCTTTGAAAATGTCATAAAAAGTTTTTATAGAGCGATAACCTTCCACAGCAGCTACGGATTTGCTAATTATTTCTTGTGGATTATGATTTCGCGCAATCGCTTCGCCAAAGGTACGGTTACGGCTCCAATTTCCAGAACAGGTCAACAAGAGGTCTCCCAGACCACTTGGTCCGAAAAACGTTTGTTTTTGTGCGCCCAAGCTCATACCTAAATGGACCATTTCGTGAAGGCAAGAAGTAATATAAGCACATTTGGCATTATCGCCTAATTTTAAACCATCACAAATTCCGGCACCAATGGCATAAACATTTTTCAAACAACCGCCAAGCTCGACACCAATGATATCGATATCATAAATAAGAGACATATTACTAAATGTAATGTTTAAATCTTTGCAACAATTATTTTTAGAAGCGAGGACAAGTTGTGTCTGAAAATCCAGTGCTACTTCGCGGGCGTAGGAAGGGCCGGAGAGTACGCCAAAAATATTTTGTGGAAAGTACCGTTTGATATACATACTCGGCAACTCCCAAGTTGAACCTGGAAGACCTTTACAAAAGGAGATAATCGGTATAGAAGTTGGAAAATTTTCAGTTTTGACGTGCTTACAAACATCATCGATAGCAGCGGAAGGGCAAATGAGAAAAAGGACGTCACAATGGCGAATAGGATCGTAGCGATGGGTTGCCCTAATATTTTCGGGAATTTTAATTCCGGGGAAAAAGGTTAGATTTTCATGATTAATATTAATTTCATCGGCATCGGCTTCAGATTTTGTAATAAGTGTAATCGTATGGCCTGCTCGAAAACTACTCAAAGCGACAGCAGTTCCCCAAGCACCTGCACCAATGATAGCGATATCCATATTATACGCTTAAAATCATACAAAAAACAAAGTCAACAAAGTAAAGCGTAAACAAATGCCAGAGGAAACTTTTCGGAGAATATGACAGTCCAAAGAAAAGCAAAAAATGGAAACGATGGCGAGTGATGGTTAATATATAAAAGTTGCAAAACTGGCAAAGGCCTTATACTTCCTCCTATGAATATTCTCTTGGCTAGCGGAGGATCGGGAGGACATATGGCCCCTGCAATCGCAATTGCGGAGCGCCTATTTAACCATCAGTGTACTTTCATCATCAGTAATCGAAAGGTCGATGAGGCTTTTTCTAAAAAATATACCCAGTTTTCATTTGTCAAAATTAACGCAATGCCATTTAAACTTTCTCCGACTGCTTGCCTTAAATTTCTAACTTCGCAAGTCTCGTCCTTCCGTTTTGCCCTGCGATTCTTAAAAAATCATAAAATTGACCTCGTCGTTTCCTTTGGAGGTTTTACCTCATTCGTTTTCGTACTCGCTGCGAAAGTAAAAAAAATTCCTTCCATTCTTTACGAACCTAACGTCATTCCCGGAAAAGCTTTTCGCTTGGCTACTCAATTCGCAGATAAAATACTGATCCCCGATTACGTTAACCTAAAATATCCACAAAAAAAAATTGTGCGAGTTGGATTCCCGATCCGTCGAGAATTTGCGGAACTAACAAAAGCTGAAGCGCGCGCGCTACTTGGATGGCCACCTTCAAAAAAAATTATCCTTATCATTGGTGGCAGTGCTGGAGCTGCGGCCCTCAATAGGTGGATTCAGCAAAATTTTACGCGTTTTGCACATCATAATATCGATCTCTATTGTATTGCGGGTACCGGACTTAAAGCAGAACAAGAAATTAGTTTTGAAGATTGCACACTCCATATGTTACCTTTCTGTGAAAATATGAATCTTGTACTACGGGCATGTGATCTCGTTATTGCGCGAGCGGGTGCGGGAACCATTGCAGAATGCCAATTTTGCAAAAAACCGATGATTCTCATTCCCCATGGAGGCGATGCACATATCCATCAGCTTGCCAACGGAAAACGGGCGGAAGAACAAGGAACGGCAATTGTAATCGAGCAAGATGATTTGAATGTCTTAGCTGATCGAGCCATCGAAATGATTTTAAATCTAACTATTTCATCGATGATGCAACGTTGCCTTGAAAAAGCATTTATACCGGATGCTGCTGAGCAGATCGCTGATACGATTGAAAATCTTTTTTTTCTAAGGGCTGCGCGCCATTAGATCCCAGCCAGGGGATCCATCCCATGGACCTGGATTTTTTCGGACCTTGTCCCCGGATATCGTCCGGTGACAAGGTCCGAAAGGCCAAGAAAGATGGCCAACTGCCGAGGACAGGGAGTCTGCGGCTCCCTGCGGGAATCCCAGAGGGGCGGAGTCTTTTTTAGGTATTAGTACCTAAAATCGTTCCACCTACGGCATCTACGGCAGCCTTAATACTAGAGGTTGATCCGCTTTCCAATGACAGTTTGTCAGCAACGCTTTTATACCAACGCACTTGACCATCGAGAAACCCAATAAAACCACCATCCGTTCCCCATACGCCGTCCTTGGACCAGATTCCGCTCTCTTGTAATCCACGGGACAAAGCAATGGGTGTCGTCGATTGATTGACTTCTTTCGTAATATTACCTACTAAAGCGACACTGAGCTGTTTACCCGATTCCCAGGGACTCCCATCGTAGGGCCATATATTTTCTCTTAATATACCCGCTGCTTTAGAATCACCGGGAAAAATAAATAGATTGGCATTATTGAGTTCGCCATCTTTTGCAAATTGCTCAATTAAATTCCTTGTGTCAGTTGCATTAGGAATAAAGCCATTATTTTGGTAATAGCGGCAATAGGTTTCCGCAATTTGTTTCATAGCAGCCTGCGCCTTTGCTTTTCGAGCCTCCGTAAAAACCTTTTGCGATGCTGGTATAACAATTGACATCAATATAGCGATAATACTCACCACAATGATCAACTCGATAAGCGTAAAACCAGCTAATTTTTTAATGATTTTCATAATACTACATTGTAATTTGTCCAGATCCGCCGATAATTTTCGCATCCGTAGGAGGAATGGCATCCTTAAGATTGTTTGTCATTCCTGTCATATCGGCCTTCATTAATTTATTCTGCACATCATCAAACCACTTTACTTTTCCGTCTAAAAATGCAATAAATCCGCCTTTCGCCCCAAAAACACCATCCATTGACCAAGTCCCGTTCGATTGCAGTCCACGGGTATAGGCAATGGGCGTTGTATTCGGCTGACACGAATCCGATAATCCAATAATAATGTTTACGCTAAAGCTATTGGGATTTGAATCACTTGTCCAACATCCCGTTTCCGTTGTTCCATTTCCATGGACAATGGTGTTCTTTTTTACCTTGTTAATCGATTGAGCTTTTGCATCCGATGGAAAAACATAGCAATTGGGATCGTTTAAAAAACCCTCCCGGGCTAAGAGTAGAGCAAATGTTTTAATATTCGTGACGGTACTAGAATCGAAATCGCCCTTATCCTCGCGATACATAAGATAGGCATCGGCAATTTTTTTGAGACAGTTTTGTGCCGCACTTCTCCGAGAACGCTCCAAAACTCCACTGATTGAAGGCAAAACAAAGGCCATCAGCGTACCTATGATTGCAATAACGACGATCAACTCGATTAGTGTAAATCCTCTTTTTTTCTTCTTTCTATCCGCAAACATGCCATAAATCATTGTATTTTTTTAAAAAAATCAATAAAATAAATCCAAAAATTTTCGACTTTTCAGCTTGTTTCAGTGAAAAGTAAATTCGCTACTGCCTGTAAATAAAACAATTATTTTTTTAAGCATACCGAAAGTACCTAAAAGGAAAGTCTCAGATAAACAACAAAGACTTCCCTTACGTCACTTCATAAAATGATTATTATTATTCACTTGTACCGACGATGCCACTAGCGCTCAAAATTTTGGCTGTCTTTGGAATCGCTTCTTAATCTTATTTGTTGTTCCGGTCCCTCATCAGGCCAAATTTATCTTTTTTTCCGTTGTCGCCTCACCTAGGCCTTTTCAGACTCCAGTACCTGTCCCCGCTTTGACGACACCACTGGCGTTCAAAATTTTGGCTGTACTCGGAATCGTATCTTCAATTTGATTTGTTGTTCCGATTCCTCCCCATTTCATCAATTTACCTTCTCCTTCGTCTGTCTTTCCTAGATCTTCAAACCACTCCACGTGTCCATCCAAAAAAACAATGTAACCTCCCTTGTCACCATACACACCTGTAGTCAGACCAGTCTTTGGCCATTTGGCGGGATTACCGGTAGGCAACCCTCGCGTAAATGCGATGGGTGTCGTCGACTGCGGAGCATCTGTGGGAACATTATCAATGAGATAGACACTGAATTCTGTAGGTCCCGAAGGGCCCCAAGCCTTGTTGTCCGCCAATGATGAATTAACAATCGATTTCTTTTCGACTTTGGTCGCAACACTATCTCCCGAAAAAGTATACATGCTCGGATCGTTCAAGTAGTCCGCTTTGGCTAATACCAACGCCCATGCAAGACCAGTCTGCTCGCTGGTTTTGATATTGCGTCCATTGACATCGCCATTGCAATACTGACCATAAGCCATGGCAATCTGCCTGAGGCAGTTCGCCCCTTTCGCCCGACGCGCACTTTCCATTACCTTACTTACTGCCGGTATCAATAGCGACATTAAAATCCCAATGATAACAATGGCTATGAGCAATTCAACTAACGTAAATCCATTTTTCTTTCCACGCTTATCCATAAACTTCTCCCTATTATTGCTTTTTCCACAAAGAGTCAATAAAATAAATTTAAAAATTTCTCAACTTTTTGGTCCGTTTCTGCAAAAATAAATCCAGTGCCCGCGAATAATCGCCATCGGTCTGAATAGGAAGGAAATCAATTTTAGAACGCTTCAATCGTTCGTGCAAAATTCCGTTGTAGTACCTCTTATTCTGGATGTAATTTTCTTGGAACTTTCGCCCATTGGTATCAATTTCAAAAATTTCTCCCGTCTCCGCATCCTCAAAGACTACTAATCCCACATTCGATAACTCCCGCTCCCTAAAATCCTCAACCTTTAGACAAACTAAATCGTGGCGCCGATTGGTAATTTCCAATGCATCGGTCAAATGCCTAATACTGGTAATTTTCGGCTGAATAAAATCGCTCAATAGAAAAACAATCGCCCTTTTCCTGAGCATGTTGTTGACATATTTGATGACATCGATGAGCTGCGTACCCTTCGATTGGGGCTCAAAGAATAGCAGGTCTCGGATGATGCGCAGAATATGTTTCCTTCCCTTCGCCGGCGGAACAAACTTTTCTACCCGATCGGAAAATAGTAATAACCCAACCTTGTCGTTATTCCGCGTTGCCGAAAAAGCGAGTAAACTGGAAATTTCTGTCAAAACTTCCCGCTTACTTAGAAAAATACTCCCGAAATCCAACGAAGCGCTGACGTCCACCACCAATAAAACTGTCAACTCTCGATCCTCTCGAAATTTTTTGATAAACGGACGATTCATTTTGGCGGTAATATTCCAATCGATGGACCGGATATCATCCCCAGCCATATATTCCCGTACCTCCTCAAAATCAATCCCCTGCCCTTTGAAGATACTGCGATAGGCCCCCATGAGATGCTCATCGAGGAGGCGATTGGTCCGGATCTCCAACTGCCTTACCCGTTTCAAAACGCTGCGCGTAACTTCTGACTGCATATCCATGGCCATCGCATTTTAGGGAACGGGAATGGTATTTAAAATTTTTGTAACAATCGATTCAGATCTAACATTCTCCGCTTCTGCTTCATAGGTCACGACGATGCGGTGGCGCAAAACATCCATGGCAATCGATTTGACATCCTGGGGCGTTACGTAGCCGCGTCCCTGTAAAAATGCCCAGGCCCTGGAAGCCATCGCCAGCGAAATCGTTGCCCGGGGCGATGCTCCAAATTCGATAAAATTATCCATGGAAAGACTGAAATTACTGGGTTTACGCGTGGCAAAGACGATCTTTACGATGTAATCGCAAATTTTTTCATCCATATATATTTCATCGAGCAATTGTCGCGAAGTTAAAATCATATCGGGATTAATGACCGAGCGAACATCCACATTGGGCTGGCTTTTACCCATGGCGCGAAGAATTTGCTTTTCCTGTTCCATATCGGGGTATTCGATATTGAGTTTCATCAGAAAGCGATCCACCTGAGCTTCGGGAAGAGGATAGGTTCCTTCCTGGTCGATAGGATTCTGTGTTGCGAAGACAGCAAATGGTGATGGTAAAAGATAGGTCTGATCGGCGATGGTGACCTGTTTTTCCTGCATTGCCTCCAGAAGTGCGCTCTGTACCTTCGCCGGCGAGCGATTAATTTCATCGGCGAGAACAATGTTGGCAAAGACCGGACCCTTTTTCACATCGAAGGAGGCTTCCCTTTGATTATAAATCAGCGTTCCGATGATATCGGCGGGCAGAAGGTCAGGTGTGAATTGAATGCGTCGAAAATCCGCTTGAATCGTTGCGGCGAGGGTTTTAACGGTCAGAGTTTTAGCGAGACCGGGAACGCCTTCGAGGAGAATGTGGCCATTGGCAAGGAGTCCAACGATCATGCGATCGATCATGTACCGCTGGCCGACGATAACGCGGCCCATTTCATCGCGGAGGAGTGAGACCCAACTGGAAGCCTCGCGAATTTTATTATTAAGTTCGGCTAGATTGTCAGACATAATTGATAAGACTTTTATAATGGCCTTTTCCTAAAGGTAAACAATAAATTTTCGAATAAAATGGCAAAATAAAATTGCGTCTATTGTTGGAAGTAGCTGGAAAATATGCGTGATCCTATAAGTTTAGATAAGTATGATCTTAAAATTCATAAAACTAACCTTTTCAGGCCAAAATGGATTGATTTGTGCACCATTCCGAGACATGGATCAATAAAGTTCTCCTTGTTTTCGTTCAATCCCCAACAATTGCCAGGCTTTTGAAGTTAATACGCGGCCCTGGGGAGTGCGCTGCAAATAGCCCTCCTGGATCAGAAAAGGCTCGTGGACTTCTTCCAAAGTCTGCCGCTCCTCCCCTATCGCAATGGCAATGGTATTGGCTCCCACCGGTCCGCCATTGTAATTTTGCCCAATTACCTCCAGTATGCGCTTATCCATTTCGTCCAATCCATGCTCGT
>JAITAG010000016.1 GCA_031284265.1 Puniceicoccales bacterium
AAACCGGAACCGTTGAGCGTATGGACAAAGGTCGATTTCCCTGTTTTTTCGCGGAATTTAATGGCGGCGCGGCGCGCTTGAAAGTCGGTAAAATTACTGCAACTGGAGACCTCGAGCCAGCGCTTTTGCCCACCGGACCAGACTTCCAAATCGTACTGTTTACTGTGGGGGAAGCCGATGTCGCCGGTACAAATGGAGAGCACGCGGTAGGGAAGATTTAATTTTTGCAAAAGCATTTCCGCATCGTGGCGCAATTTTTCGAGTTCCTCAAAGCTTTTATCGGGATGGGTCCACTTGACCAGCTCCACCTTATCAAACTGGTGTAGGCGATTTAATCCGCGGACGTCCTTGCCCCAGCTGCCCGCTTCCCGGCGAAAACATGGCGTGTAGCCGCAGCGATAAATGGGCAATTCCGATTCTTCGAAAATCTCATCGCGAAAAAAATTCGTCACCGGGACTTCCGCCGTCGGAATCATGTAAAAGTCATCCGCAGCGTCGTGGTACATTTGGCCTTCCTTATCGGGGAGTTGACCGGTGGCCGTTGCGCTTTCGCCATTGACCATGATCGGTGCCATAAACTCGGTGTAGCCGTTGGCTTTGGCTTCGTTGAGAAAAAACGTAACCAATGCGCGCACCACGCGGGCTCCGTCGCCGACGTAGAAAGGGAAACCGGCACCGGTCACTTTTACACCTCGCGGAAAATCAATCAGCCGGCTAAACCAGGGAATGTCGTAGTGGGGAACGGCGAAGGGAGAAATTTTTTCCACATCGCCCCAGGTCGCAACCGTCCGATTATCGTCCGCATCTTTGCCCAACGGTACGGATTCATGGGGAATGTTAGGGATACTGAGATAGAGCGCTTTCCACTTTTCTTCGATGATTTCGAGCTGCTCATCGAGTGTTTTCGCCTCATCGGAAAATGTCCGCAATTCGGCAATTTTTAACTGAAATTCGGGGGACTTTTTATCGAGATTTTTAACGGCATCGCCGGCGCTATTCTGCTGTGATTTTATCGATTCCGAGTGGGTAATGAGATTGCGCCGTTCGCTGTCGATGGCAATAAAAGCATCGAGGTCGCAGCTAAATTTCTTTTTAGCGATTCCGTTTCTTACTTCGTCGCCATGTTCGCGAATGAATTTTAAATCCAACATCGTTTTAACTTTCTATTAAATTTTCTTTTCTAATCGATTTTTTATTTTTCGCACCGAGTTTTTGGAGATCGTCGCATTGGGTAAGTAAACCGCCGCGGCCGTTAATTTTGGGGATGATTTTATCGCCAAACTGCTCATGTACTTTTCCGAAAAGCTTGTACAATTCCCGCAATTCGTCAAGTAATCCGCAAAATTTATCGTATAATTTTCCGCCGCGGTCGGCAATTTCCTGGGCGTTAAGGTTTTGCTTTTCCACCTGCCAGATGGCTTGAATGAGTCGCAGCGTCAAGAATAGCGTGGAAGGGTAGACGATGATCACGTTTCTTTGGCGGGCGTACTCACCGATATCTTTTTTACTGGCCGATGGATTGGAAATTGCGCTGGCGTAGGCCGATTCGATTGGTAAAAACATCAGTAAAAATGGACAAATATCGATGGCATTTTTGATTTGGTGATATTTGGCGACTTCGTCGATGTGTTTTTGAATGGAGGCGATATGTTGCTGAAAAAAACGTTCCTTTTCCTGGGGATCGGTATCGTTGACCATGCGTTCGTAGGCGGAAAGGGAGACCTTCGCATCGATCAAAACCCATTGATTTCGAGGAAGTTTAATGAGAAAATCCGGCCTAGCGGCCCCTTCATCGATCTTCAATTCGAGGCCTTTTCCCTGTTTAATATAGTCGCCATTTTCCTCTGATAATCCGGCTTGTTCCAGGAGATTTTCCAGCTGGACTTCGCCCCAATTGCCCTGGGCTTTCGAACTATTGCGCAGGGCATGGGTTAGATTTTCGGCTTCGCTATGCATTTTTTCCACGCTATCGAGGAGTGATTTGAGATGGGTCGACAATTCGGTACGCGATTTTGTTTCCGGAGAAAAAATTTCGTTTTTAAAGGTAGAAAACTCTTTTTGGAGGTCGGAGACGAGGTGACCAATTTCCCTTTGAGTTTCTTCGGAAAATTTCTGTTTTTTGGCCTCCAAAATTTCCTGGGACAGGCTGGAGAGTTCGAGTTTAAGTTGTTCCCGCTGTCTAAGGATTTCACTGCGCGCGGTTTCGATGGCAATTTTTTCTCCGGAGAGTTGTTGAAAATTTTCGAAAAGTCGGTTAAATTCTTGGATTTTTTGCGCAAGCTGTATTTCGATGGCGGATAGTTTTCCCTGCAACTCGGCCTTTTGTGTGGCGACTTCGGCGTAGCGGTTTTGCACATCCGAGAGCTGGGAGGCCAATGCATTATATTTACTGAAAAAATAGAAGGCGATACCTAGGCCGATCCCACCGAAGAGCATACACAGCGCAATCATCATAATGGGACGTGATCTAAACTTCCAAGGGAATTTATTCAAATGCAAAATTTCCACATAAAAGCTTGACATTGGTTGAAACAGTCGAGATAATCATGAATTATAATTAAAAACAAATTAAGAAAATTGAAAATATCCACCGTGAGTTTGCTGTTGACTATGGGTTGTGATCTTGCTATGGCGGCGGAAGCGGCGAAAACGGAAAGAGAACGAGCTTTAAAGGTAGATGCGGCAGCAATAGTCGACAATTTTGAAAAATTGAAAACTGGAAGTGCCGAAGAAAAAATAGCCGCGAGAGAATTTTTAATATCAAAAAGCATTATGCCTGGAAATCTTTTCCGACAGAGTCATGTTGACTTTGTCTGGAGTGACGGTTTGAGATCGCTAACGAAATATGTCGTTCGCGTTCGTAGTGATAATTGCACAGGTACGGGTACTTTGGTCGATATGGGCATTCCGAGATTGAAGGGAAGGGTTATCGTTACCTGTGCCCATGTGGTATTTCCAATTTCTTGGGATTTAAGAAGATGTCGTAGTCTTACTCAAATGTTTGACGGAAACAGATTTTTTGAATTTACAGATTTACAAACCTTTGGGCATTTGGGAATGTATAGGGATGAAAATTTTTCAGAAAAAGGATTTTTTATTTTTGAAGAAGATACTATTGCTCGCCTTAGTGTAGTGGCGGAGCCGCGACAAGGGCAAACTATAGACAGGATTTACGTTAGCGATATATATATATTTACGGATAACAGCGAAGAAAGGAATTACTATGATATATGTTTGCTCATATTGGACAAACCTGTAGTGTTTGATGAAGAAATTGTTTCCGGAATTCCACTGGATCAACTAAAGCCAATGGGGGGTTCTCTTGTAATAGGCAATACTCATCCTTATCATATATGTTTACCGGAAGAAAGGCCGGAAGGTGAGCTGGGAGATTGGTTGCTAATCGTTGCTGGCTACGGACTGGCAGGGATTCGCGAGATGCCAATGGCATATCCATACTTACCGCCAGACATAAAAAGAGATGTGTTCGGGGATGGCATAAAAAAAGCAATTTCTTTGAGGGGAGTCGATCTCAATGGAGTTGGTTTTAAGCAAAATATATTAGGATGCCGGTGTGTAGATTCCATGCACGACAAACTTAAACTGGATGAAATGGAAGCGGAGTTCGCCCTTCACGAGCTGGATTATTTTTTGAATGCGGCGAAGAATGATTTTAAAGGTGCGGAGAATGCTTTTAGTCGGTGCAGTGACTCGATGTTGGGGGATCAAGGACAACAGGAGTGGGCCAAGTTTGCCAAAGAACAGCTAGTATCTGCCAAAGAACGACTGACGTTTGCCAGAGAGCGAGCGGTATCCATAGTGGCCGAGCTTTCCGAAAAAAGATCCTCAGTAAAAGCAATGATCCCCTTTTATGGTAGGTCCCAAGTTGGTTCTGGATTCAGTGGCAGCCTTATTGTTCTGAAAGGCCAAAATGAAAGTTATGATGTTTTAGGAATATTGAGTGGCCCATTATTTACATCTGATATAAAAGATTTCATGTGGAATGCAGCGCAACGGCAATTGCAAATTGAGGAACAATTGTCTGCTGGGAGTTCAGTGGCAGTCTCAGTTGTGAGAAGGGCGAAAAGTGGAGTTACGATACTTTGGGAATATGTGACAGCTTTTATGATGTTTTTGAGACATGCAGTGACTCGTTTTCAATAGTCAGTTGTTTGCGAATGATATAAAATTTTATACGAGATGCACTGTAATGGCAATGGTAAATTTAAATGCATCGCAAACGAAACATTGATAAATTGTCGATGTAACATTTAGAGCTTAGAAAAGCATCATTTTGATTTCGTTTTCCATACTCTTCTGCGATTTTTAACAATCGGTGGGGAGTGTTTTGCTAAACTTTTTCAGGAAACTGGGAAGTTTCGCCAGGCTGGCGAATTGCCGAACGGCCTCTTTGAAGGAGGTCGCCGGCGATCCCAACAGTATGGAATGGGGTTCCGTATCTTTGGTTACGCCCGATTGGGCGCCGATTTGGGTACCGTCGGCGATGTGTAGGTGTCCGGCAATGCCCACCTGCCCACCAATCGTGACATCGTCGCCAACGGTCACACTTCCCGCGATACCGACCTGGGCAACAATGATAATGTAAAATTTTTCCCGCAAAAAACTTGACATGAATTAAAACAGCTAAGATTCTCCTAAGTTATGGATAAAAACAAATTAAGAAAAATAGGGATATTCGCTGTGAGTTTACTGCTGACTATGGGTTGTAATCTTGTTATGGCGACGGAAGCGGCGGAAACGGCGGAAGAACGAGCTTTGAAGGCAGAGGCGGCAGCAATAGCCGACAATCTTGAAAAATGGAAATTGGGAAATGCCG
>JAITAG010000021.1 GCA_031284265.1 Puniceicoccales bacterium
ATTCGTTGGCTGTGTATTTTTTTTTCTTCTTCGGAAAGCGTGTTGTCATTGGGGATCGTCGCCAGTTCTCGTAATTTTTCTTTCACGACATCCATAAACTCATAGAATACCTTTCTTTCATTGGGATCGTTCGAACGTTTTGAGCGCTTCAGTATGACCTTGGTATTGCCGATTCGCCCTTCCGTCACATGACCCCTTTTATCAAGCCATCCGGGTAACGTAACGATTTTAGCTCCGTCCGGAAGGTTTGGAAGTTTTAGGATGTTTTTCATAAAAGGATGTAATTTTTCCGGTACATCGGCAAAAAAATCGTAGGTCTTTTTAAAGATCAATACTTTCGGAAGTGGAGTTTTTAAATGTTCCTTGACATTTATTCTGAGGTCTTTCAGTGAATATTTTGTCACTTTGTTGTGAGCGACTATCCCTGGAGATTGGACTATGATTTCAGGGTTTTGATTCTGAGCCTTACGCTTTGCCTGGGCAACTCGAAACCACATCGGTTTCGGCCGTCGTGGCGGCTCTGAAACATCAGTTCCGTAGGTATAATGCGCAAAAATAAAGCAAAGTAGAACTAAAAATTTGGTTTTCATAGGTCGTCTATATGATAGATTTTTATAATAAGTTTGCGATATTTTTTTATGATTTATCCCTAGGGAGGGCGCAGGTGGTGGCTGAGCTTTGTAATTTTTGTTTAAAAATATCGATTTAACGGAAAATGATTAATTAAGGCATTGACAGTTTCTAAAAATCACAATACACCCAACCCATGGACGGAAAAAAGGCTTTAGAAATAGTTTTAGGTGGAATATTAATGATAGGCAGCAATGGTTATGCGAGTGCCACCGGAGATGATGCTGCAGGTGGGGGTGGTCCTGAGAGCCAGCCAGGTAGAAGGAGCAGAGCTCCCGAATGGTTTCGTGTGTGGACGAATGTCGATGATATTAGCAAGTATTCGGATCTTTTAATGAGGAGTGGTCCTGATTGTAAATATATAGATGTGGACGTGATTCAAAGAACATATACGCAGTTTGGTCTGAGACATGAGGAAGATGGTTCTTGGACAATTCCTGACAATTATACGCGAAACTTGCAAGCATTATGTGTTTTTACATGTGCATTATATTCGCTTGCGCATTACGTGTTATTTTGGTATAATGATATTTCTTCCGTTATGAGAGCAATAGTCGAGAATATTGTAGTACCTGATGGTGTTGATGTTGCAGGTCAAAGTTTTACTAGTCCAGTAACGTTGCAAGATTATATGGTTAGGTTGGCATGGTTATTATTTTTATCGCAAACTGTGGATGGAAGAGGAGAAGGACTAAGAAATAGGTATGAAGGGAGCATAATTGGTATTGCCAAAGAACTTTTAGAGAAACAAAAAAGTACGAAAGAGCGCATTGCAAAGGAGATGATAGAAAAAATAGAAAACGTTGAAAATAAGGGGCCGGTCGAAGAAGCTCCAGAGAGTAGCGTAGTTCCCGATAGAGAGGCCGATAGCGAGGAAGAGTTTTTTGCGAATTATCGGTAAGAATAATGCGAAGGAAAATAAGCAATGTTGGGGGTTGAAACATGAAAATGTTATTATTTTTGCGGGTTGTTGGTGTTTTTATTTGTGGCTTGCTGCGATGTTTTGCGAACCAGCTGGATGTCTATTTTTTTAATGTAGGTCAGGCTAGTTTTACTTTATTAAAAACAGACGAGAGAGTGATTGTTATTGATTGTGGTACAAAGCGTAAAACGGAGAGTGAAGTTCATGAAAATATGAAAGCTTTTGTTTCCAGATTATTAGGCTCAATTAAGCCCATAATCTTTATTTCCCATATGGATGCTGACCATTTTTGTGGACTAAAGGATTTTTTCCCGGAAGATAAAAGACAAGAAATCATCATAGGAGGCCTCTTGGATGAAAATAGCCTCATATATAATGAGTTGTCGAAAGAGAATGGAAATATTCGATTTTTCGAAAATAAAATTCGAGGGAAGTGTAATACAATAAAAGGTGCGTCGATTCCAAGAACGGGGGAAACAGGTGGCGTGCGACTATTCATAAATGATAATGATAAGGCAGGGCAATTGGAAGTAGCATGTTTTTTCCCTCGAGAAAATAAGGCTACGACGGATAGAAATGAGCAAAGTCTCATGATAAAAGTAACCTATGCCGGAAAGAATATCCTATTTCCCGGTGATTGTAGTGGCACATTATTTGGAAAATTGGCACATGCGGAAAGATTTTCTGACTTTTTTAGTAACATAGATGTTTTTGTATTTTCCCATCATGGCGATGGACACAATGGTGAATTCGATTTGTATACAATTTTTCAACCACCAGAAGGACAACGTGTTCCTCTATTCGCAATCATCTCGAGCAACCCAGAAGGTGTGAATCGTGAACCTTTATCCATACGTTAAAATATTGCCAACATATTCCTTTTTGTTTTTACTTTTCGTGCTAAAATGATTACCGCGGTCGGAGAAGGTGTATAGCCTTTTTGCAATGCTCCGATCGAAAAATATGGCCCCACTAGTCGATCCCACAGGGGACGTTTCCCAAACACTCCAGGCGATACTCTCCGCCCTTGGAGAAAGGATTTTAAACGATATTTACACTAAAGATCTTTCCCTTTCCGATCTCGGTTTAATAGCGGCGACGCTCCAAAAACTAATCGATTGCCACATCGAATTGACACCTTTTATCGGTAACGGTAATATGGAAGGAGAAAATGTACTGTCTCAGGAGACCATCGACGCTATTCAAACCCAGCTGAATTTCTTCTGAGGATGAGCTTTGAAGGAAAGTTTTTCCTACCCTATCAACGGCGTTGGATCAATGATACCTCAAGGTTGAAAATCATCGAAAAATCCCGCCAAATTGGCCTATCCATGGCCAGCGCGTACCAGCTCGTTCGAGAACACTCCCATGGCCGTTGCCGCTGCGATGCCTGGGTATCTTCCCGCGACGAAATTCAAGCAAAACTTTTTCTCGAAGACTGTAAGAAATTTAGCCAAATTTTACACGTTGCCGCACGGAATTTCGGCCAGGAAGTAATCGCTTCCGATAAAAAATCGGGATCCACTTCACTGTTATTCGCTAACCATCGATCCATCTATTCGCTCTCTTCTAATCCCGATGCCCAAGCCGGTAAGCGTGGCACCCGTGTTTTGGATGAATTCGCCCTTCATCCCCATCCCAAATTGCTCTATGCCATCGCCTACCCAGGTATTACCTGGGGCGGGCGATTGGAAATTATTTCGACCCATCGGGGCTCGGATAATTTTTTTTACCAATTGATCCAGGATATTCGGGAAAATGGCAATCCTAGGAATTTTTCCCACCATCGGGTTACCTTACAGGACGCCTTGGAACAGGGGTTTTTACGAAAATTGAAGACTAAAATACCCGCTGATGATCCCCTAAACGCCATGGGTGACGCCGATTACTTCGATTACATTCGGCGATCCTGTCCTGATCGGGAGACTTTTTTACAGGAATACATGTGTGAGCCCTACGATAGCCAGTCCATATTTTTGCCGTTGGATTTAGTTGGGGATGCGGAAATGGGTTACGATCCGAGTAAGATTGGTGAGCGGAGTGATTTATTTCTGGGGGTTGACGTGGGGCGCACTTCCGATTTGACGGTATTTTGGTTACTCGCTTCCGTGGGCAATGAGCTGATTACGAGGGATGTAATTACGCTAAAAAATAAGTCATTTTCGGAGCAGGAGGGCGAATTTTACAAGTTACTTGCATTGCCGATGTTACGCCGGGCGTGTGTGGATCAGACGGGAATTGGGCGGCAATTTGCGGAGCGGGCCGCGGAACGTTTTGGATCCTATCGGGTTGAGGGGGTTACGTTTACAAATTCCACCAAGGAGCAATTGGCCTATTTACTGCGCACGATTTTTGAGGACCGGGTCATCGGTATACCGAGCGACGAGCATATTCGAGCCGATTTACGGGCCATAAAAAGAGAGCCTACCTTTGCGGGAAATCTACGCTTTGCGGCGGAACGTACGGAGAATGGCCATGGAGACCGCTTCTGGGCGTTGGCACTAGCCATCCACGCCGCGCAGGACATGCAATTTCGACGGAAAGCGCATTTTGAACATATTTCGCACCATTGGCGGATGGAGAAAAAACTCCGCCTAGGTTCCGCTTGCCACTGATTATTCATTCCAAATAGTTCCCGCCGATTGAAGAATGGATTGCCATTGCTCATATTTATTTCCTAAGGTTATGCTAAGAAAAATTAGTTGCTAGAAAAAAACTATATTTTGTATTTTTTTACTGAAAATTTAATTTATTAGTTGACATTGATTGGGGTTGTTTTATTTTTGTAAATTATTGGTTATTTGTATGGGAGTTGTTTTAGCTATAGCAATGATTAGCGGGTAGTAACAAATTCCATAGATTAAATGATAAGGAAAGGGAAAAAGATGGGAATATTAAAAAGAATAGTACGAAATTCGATTGTAGGGTTTTGTCTCTTATTGGTTGCAGGTGTCGTAAAGGTTGCCGTAGCCGAAACCAGACTTGAGCAATATAATGCACTTATAAGGTCAGATGAATCTGTATTTGGGTGAATGGCAAAAGGCTAAGGCTGTCGAAATATTTTCTGAAGTAAAAAAGATGGTTATGGAAAAAAAAGATCAAGATTTATCTAATATCGTTGGAATTTGTTATGAAAAAATTAAGGGCATATCGGGAAATAATAAATATGAAATGGCACGATTATTATTAATATCTCAATGTAAGGTGTGGAATGAACAAGAAGGACAATATGAATTGCGAATCGATAAAAATGAAACAACGGTAAGGAGTTCCATTAAACTGCTATATGTGCTCGCCCAAAAACAGGGTGAGGATGCGGAGAAAGCACAAGAATTATTGCGATCAATAAATGGAAGTAGGAAATGGGATTCTTTTTTCCCCGATGAATATTTTGAATAAATTTAGAAAATAAGTATGTTTTGCCGTTTTATTTTAGGATATATACTTTGTGTTTTCGGTAGTGTCTGGGCTGTTCAAAAATCTACACTTGAGATTTGTTTCTTTGATACGGGTCAGGGAAATTTGATCGCAGTGCGAGCCAATAATGTCGATCCGAAAACCGATAAAATAACTTCAAAGTTAATCTTTGTGGATTGTGGTTCGACGTTAAACAAAGAGAAAAAATATGGAGAGATTCTAAGGAATGAGGAAGATCCTAGGAACCAGAAATTGCTGGAACTATTTAAGGACATCCCTGAGTATGGAATATTGATTACCCACAATCACAAAGATCACGATAACCTAATGGAAATAATAGAAAAAGTAGGAAAAAAAGATAAAAAAGAAAGGAATGTTTGGGCGGTTAGGCCGATGAGTGAGAAGACATTTTTAAAATATAAAGAGGATCCGGTAAATGATGATGCTCCAAGCAAGGATAGGGCGCTTACTGAAGATTGGAAAAATTTCTGCGACGATGATCTTCAGCACATAGAAAATTCGCTGGGGCCATCGGTAAAAATTATCCCTATAAGGCCAGAAAGATGGGAAAGATATGGGTCTAAAAGTCAAAATCGGGAACATGATTTTAATATGATGTATCTGGTGAGGTATGAGGGAAGGAGAATGCTGTTTACTGGTGATGTCAGTCCTCAATTGTTTATGCAGATTATGCGTATTCCTCAATATAGGCGTGAAATAACTGCCGTAGATTTTTGGGTATTATCCCACCATGGAACGAATCAAGCTGGTGAATTGCTAAGAATATAGCGGTAAATCGGAGATGGGTATTGTTTGCAGTAATCCCGTCGAGCAGCATTTTCTGCCATGGCCGGACGTGAAGGATTTGTCGTTTAGAAATAAATACAAAGGTATCGAGATCAAAGAACATGCCATAAGTACAAGAGCAGGGCGTCAAAAAGACGGATTTACCGATATTTGTTACTTGTAATGCGGTAAGAGGGTATTATGAGCTGGTTATCAAAGCGAGAGGAAAGGCAAGTTTGTTCGATGGTCCAGCAACTCAAGGCAAGGATAATTTCTGTTTTCAATCTCTGTAGTTTGAGTTTTTGCCTGTGTTTTTATAATTGGATTTTTATTCATATTTTCCAGCGACGCTTTCCCAAAGAAATGCGCTGACCATTCCATTCCAAGAATCCCAACGCAGGTATTCCTCTTGCGATTTTTTGTGCTATTATGGACCCATCGTTCACGGATTCGAAATCCATAAACGGTATGGAAGAAACATTAAGCACAATATGAAAACCGTGTCACAAATCTCCGAAGCACGAATCCGCAATTCCATGCGCGCTCGATTTAATCCCATTAAATCACTCACGCCGGATTCCCTCTCCCGTATGCTCGACGAGTTCTCAAGGGGTTACCTCCGTTCGGCCGCCCTCGCTTGGGAATCCATTGAACACCGCGACGATATGGTCCAAAGCGTCGCCTCTAAGCGCAAGCGATCCGTCGCCCGCCTTAGTTGGGAAATCCTTACCATGGACCAGTCCCCGGATGCTATTTTCCAAAAACAAGCCCTGGAATATTTCTACGATAATCTCCAGTCCACTAATGCCTTCGATTGTAACGAACAAGGCGGCTTCGGACTCCTCGTTAAACAAATGATGGACGCCATCGGTAAAAAATACGCGGTCCATGAAATAATCTTTAAAACAAATGAATATTTCAATGACGCCGCACTTCCATACCCAAAATTAACGGCATTTTTCCGCTTCGTCCCCCTGTGGTTCTTCGAAAATACAACCGGTAATTTGCGTTTTTTAGAAAATGATTACGCAACCACCGGCGTCCCGCTCGATCGGAATTCCTGGCTCATTACCGTCGGCGATGGCCTCATGGAAGCTACCTCCATTGCCTATATCTTTAAACATTTGCCGCTGCGCGATTGGCTCGTCTATTGCGAACGCAACGGCATGCCCGGCGTAAAAGGTGTGACCGATGCAATTCCCGGCTCAGCCCAGTGGGAAGCGGCTCGGGATGCGGTCGAAGATTTTGGCGCAGAGTTTAGCGCGTTGATGTCCCAGGGAACGAATATCGAGGCCATCGACCTGTCCACGAAGGGCGATTTACCCTATCCAGGATTGATCGACCGCATGGATCGCGCAATCGCTGCCCTGTGGCGGGGATCGGATTTGGCAACACTTTCCCGAACATCGGGCGTCGGCGCTTCCCTACAGGCCGACGAAACGGCAATTCTCCTCGAGGACGATGCTAATATGATCTCGGAAACCCTCAATGAACAGGTCGATCGGCGAATCCTGCGCTACCTTTTCGGCGACGTCCAGCAAAAGGCCTATATCCGTCTGATTGCGCCGACATCCAGAAACGGAAAAGATGAAATTGCTATCTATCGCACACTCCATGAAATGGGCGTTCCCCTCGCCATCGAAGACATTCGCGAAAAATTTGGACTCCCAACTCCCAGTCCCGATGAGGCTATCCTAAGCGGCAATGCACGGGACACTATCCCATAATCCAACGGCCGGCGGTTTGCACAGTGTGCAAACCGTTGGCCGAAATCCCGGCCAAGGGGCTGGAGCCCTTTGCAGGGCTTGGGGAACCCAAAATAGGACGATATAAAAACTCCAAATAACAATTTAGTATCCTATGGAAATCGATCAGTGGTTAAAATTAGTCGAATACGGTGACCATCCGCACCCGGAGGGTATCCAGCGGGTGACCGGGGAAGCGGCCGGCGAAATGCAGCGGAAATTTCGTTCGTTGCGGGCACGGCTGGCGAGAAAATTCGGCGGCGTACCCATCTATATCGGCCACCCGGATGATGAAAATTTTTCCCGTTTGCCCGGCCATGGCGATACGCGTTCCTACGCCTGGGTTCAGGATATCGAAGCCCGGGAAGATGGGATTTGGATTTTACCCAAGTGGTCCGATGCCGGAAAAAAATTGGTCGAAAATTCCCACTTCAAATTTTTATCCCCACGCTGGGAGATGAAACGGGAAAACGGTGCATTGATACCCATTCGACTCATCTCCGTGGGCCTTACCAATCATCCCAATATTCCCGGCGATGCGATCGCTAATCAGGAAATTATTGCCGATGATCGGACGGAAATTCCCGCTGCGGCCTCGACGGGCGAAATCTCCGATGGGGAAAGAAAAAAACATAGGAGGATAAGAAAAAAAGTAGGAACACAGGCGAATCCCTCTCCGCTGGGTCCGCAATTTTTACGGGGGGTCAACCGTCTGTCGAAGCAATTATTTTCCGTGGATTTAAACCAATCCCTCGGCGAAATTGAACGGCAGTTTACGGCAATCGCCGAACAGGCCCGCCAGTGGCGCGACAATGGCGAAACCCTCAAAAGTAGTAACGGAGAACTGGCCTCCGAGTCGGAGCGGTTCTACCGAATTGCCTGCGAAAAAGAACGGCAGAGTAAGGAGTTGGCGGAACAACTCGAGGTCGAAAAGGATCGCTCCGGAGAACATTTTGTCAATTTTGCCCTTAGCCGCGGACTCATCTTACCCAATGAATCGGCGGAGTGGAAGGGAAAATATGTCGCCGATCCCAGTGGGACGTCCAATGAATTGTTGAAGCGAACTTGCATCCTCAATGCGACGTCCAAAACCAATCACCTGCGAGAAAAAATGCATGCCGATGCTAAGGCGCAAATTCTAGCCCTCGTCAACGAACGCATGGGAAATAGTGGCGAAAATTATAGGGAAGCTTGGCTCGCAGTCAAAAAATTATACCCCGCACTCTTCTGATTAAATGAAAAATCGTGGAAAAATTGGTGGGTTAATAACATCCCATGCTTCGCCGATTCGGCAAACGGGAATGTCCCCACCCACCCAACTTTTTACCCACAATGATGTGGTTCGTCGATACTGTCAAGTTTTTTTCAATGGACACTTTAAAATTTTATAATCCCTAATTTTTTTACTATGAATACGCTAATTCTATGCAATTCAACCCTTGGTACACACGAAGATTGTATCACCAAATGGGCAAAAACGGCCATTAAACCTCGCCGTCTAGTGGTTCTCGATGGTACGGATTACAACCAGGTCGTCCACGGGACGACGGGTAGTCTAC
This sequence comes from Puniceicoccales bacterium, assembly GCA_031284265.1. GTDB lineage: Bacteria > Verrucomicrobiota > Verrucomicrobiia > Opitutales > LL51 > LL51. Next base: position 9,060 of record JAITAG010000021.1, read on the forward strand.
CCTTTGGCGTCGCCGATGACGAGGCCGCCGCCGGCGAAATCGTTGGCATCGACCTTCTCGGTTGTTCCAATACCATAAAAATCGAGGCCGGTGGTACCATTTCGGCCGGTGTGCTGCTGATTCCCGGTGCCGATGGAAAGGCATTGCCCATGCCAACGGCTCCTGGAAAATATACCTGCATCGGCCTCGCCCTTTCCAGTGCCTCCAGTGGGGGCGATGTGGAAGTTCTCACATCCCTGCCTTACCCCTATGCTATTACGGAATAATTTTAAAAATTTTTACTATGAGTACCTATGAAATTCTTCCCAAAGATGACGGTTTTCAAGACTTTGGCACAGTTTGTGCTGCAAACGAGTCTCGGTTTACTGCAGCGCATTATTCAGAGCCTCTCACCGCATTCACCGTCGGATGGAAAGACCGAGAAAAAATAGAATCGTTGCTCGATTTTATCGCACCCGTTATCAATGTGGCGCGCCGCTTCGAATTTAAAGTTGCCGACAATAACCAGGCATTTTTATCCGAAACGGACGACATTCGCTCCATCGGTTCCGCGTTCAAGCGCGTCGAATTTACGGGAACGTCGGTCACGTCGAAAACGTTTAACAAGGGTCTAACCATCCGGGTCGACCACGATGACGTAGCCGGTGACGACTGGCGCGAACGCTACGTGCAACTGCTGTTGCAGCGCCTCTACCGCAATGAGTTACGCCGGGCGGTCGCCGCCTTGGATGCCAATGCGCTGAGTTTAGTCGAAGGTTACGTTTGGAGTAATACTGCGGGGACGCCGAATCCGGATGCCGATATCCGTACGGAATTGGAGGTCGCCATGAATATTACGGGAGTCCGTCCCAATCGCCTGATCCTCGGCGAAGGCGCATGGGATACGCGAGCCAGTGCCTACGACCATCAAAATAACGCCGGCGCTAACCGCTCCGCTTCCCTCAATTTGGAGGAGTTTGCGCGCAAATTGTTTATCGATGAGGCGCGTATCATCAATGCCCGTTACCAAACCTTGGCAACGGAAAAATCGACCGTCCTCGGCAATTTGATCTACGCGTTTTACACCAACGGCGAGATGATGAAGGATGAACCGGCCAATATTAAGCGTTTCGTAACGCCCATCGATGGCAATTCGCCCTTCCGCGTCTACGTCGAAGAGCACAGTAAATTTAGCGATATTACCGTCGAACATTACAGTAACATCGTCATTACTTCCCCGAGTGGCATCCGCAAATTGGCCGTTGCCGCAGCCTAGCAGTGATTTTTGGTTCTTATCCCCGCAGAGGGCTTAGTTCCTAGGCCGGGTTTTTCCGGCCAGCGATGGCACACAATGCGAAGCGCTGGCCGCCCCTAAAAGTCCAGGAAATATTATTCCCTGGCAGGATCGCGGGAAAACATCCCGCGGTGCTGCTAATAAATTTAAAAAAAATAAACCTATGACAACTTGGATAACGGTAAAAGTGGAAGATTTATACGCCTATCTGGTGGCGGCGCAGGTTGATATTCTGAGGAAATGTGCGCTGGGAAAAAATCAGGGCGATCCGGTTGCGGAAGTAATCCGGGACATTTCGTTGAAAATTCGTGCGCAAATTGCAAATAACAGGAAAAATACGCTTAGCCAGCAACCCTACGCCATTCCACCGGAATTGAAAAGTGAAACGTGCCTATTGATTTTGGAAGTCGCGCAGGCCCGCATTCCGGGACTAAAACTGACGGCGGATCAGGTCCGCCTAGCCGACCAGGCCCGCCTACAATTGCAAAAAGTCGGTACCGGTGAAATGGTTATTTCCGTTCCCGAAGACCGCGCAATGGGCGTACAAAAGTCGATGGAAGTGGTATCCCATCGGCCTAGGATCGCAACGGATCGACATTTGAAAGGATTTTAATGAAACAGCCACGGGAAGGAATTTTGGAATATTTCCAGGACCATGTCTATGCAATTTTACGTTCCAAAAATGATTTTCAAGGCCTTCGCATCGCTCGTTACAAGCGGAGTAATTTTGAAACATTTTGCGAGCAATTGACCCTGGAAGGTATCGGCGAAGGACTGTTTATTACGCCACCTTTGCCGCGAAAACTAATTGAGAATGTTCCCGGACCGGTCTACGAACAAATTGATTTTTCCATACGGATTATTGAAAATGTGATGACCAATCGGAGCGGCAGTAGTTCCATTGCAATCGCGGAAAAAATTGCTGCATTTTTCCACCTCCATGAAATCAATCTCGGCGGAAAATTGTGGATAATTGCCTGCAAAAGTAAAGATCCCTGGTCCTTCGACGGCGATGCCTATAAAAATGTCATCGGTATTCATTTTACAACAATGGGCGCCTGCTAGGACCGCATTTCTAGGAAATAAGTGAGTAACAATAATGAAAATTTTCTTTGGAGATATTAGTTTGGTGGGTGGAATCGAATGCGGTGAGACGCCAATCGATTTCAAGGTTCTGGGACAGCGCACCATTCAAATGCTGTCGACCATTCGCGGCAGTGAGGCGAAGGCCGTCGACCGCGGTAATCTGACGACCCGTCTCGAATTTCGCGTGCGAAAAAAACACGGTACGGCCGAAATAGCCCAGCACTACGCCATCCGCCACGCATCGGAATTGCGCAACTTACAGTCCGATTTGACCATCGTCGGCGAACCAAGTAATACCACCTATTGCCTGAAAAATGCCGTGGTCTCTAGCGTGGAATCGGTGAGCAATGGTAACGTTTCGGAACATTTTTATAAAATTGTCGGAGGAGCGGTGGCGTTGGAAGAGGGGTAGGGTGTTTGTGCACCCGTCTGCGGCGTAGCCGCAGAGACCTTTTTGGAAAAAAGGTCAAGGAGGCAGAGCCTCCTACGGGTGCACATAGAACGGCGATGGGATAACATTTAGAACGGATAAGAGATATGGTTATATTAGACAGCAACACAATTCGGGTACGTTTGGACGTACTATCATTTGATGCGCCGATGGACGACATCCGCAAGGAGCTGATACAATTTTGGCGGTGCAATGATTTACGATTTCAGCTAGGGATTTTTCGCGGTGACGAAGTGGTCGATGCCACTCATTTTACGGCCCTACATTTATCGGTGCGTTCCTTAGATGGGGGCAATCCGCCGTCGGGGGGTACGGCGAGTTTGATGCTAGGTTTGGCGACAATTTTTGATGGGACTATGGAGCTGGAGGACTGGATTACGGGTGCGAAGCAGCACGCAGAGATCACATTTTCGGCGGCGGACAATGCTCTGGAAGCGGGGGAATACTGGATTAGTTTCTGGGCGACGACCGAAGGGGGGCACACGCTAACGCTTGGGTCCGGTGTGTGTAAGGTTTTGGAGAACGGAGGCATTTCATTGACGCCGCCGGAGCCCAGGGAGAACTACTACACGGCAACGGAATGCGATGATAGAATCGGGGAAGAATTGGGCAGTGCATTGGAGAGCTACTATACTGCGGAGGAATGCGATGAAAAGTTTGCGCCGATCGACGGTGAAAGCGACATGGATCTTTCCAATTACTACACCAAAGCGGAGACCTACAGTCAAACTGAGGTCGGCGAAATATTGGAAGATTACAGTAGCAAAGCGGAGACGGATAGTACATTGGAAAATTACTATACGGCGGAGGAATGTGATGAAAAATTTGCATTAATTGGCAGTGGCAGTGGGGGAGGAAATGGTGGTGGCGGTTTAGTTCCTGAAAATAAGGGCGAGCTTGTCATGGGTAATGGTACGGGGGCCGCTTTATTAGCTGCCGGTCAAAATCGTCAATTACTCATCGCCAATCCCGATGCTACTCTCGGTGCCGAGTGGGGCAATTATCCCTGGCAGTTACTTCGAGAGATTACGATTGGGAATTCCGTTTCGGCCGTCGTTTTCGAAAATATCTTTGATGCGAGTCTTTTCTGGCACTATAAGCTTACTTACAGTTTCATCACCACATCCATCGATGGCGAGCGCCTGCTCATGGTTTTCGGCTATGAGGATGACGATACGACCGTTTGGGAAACGAGTATCGACGAATATAGCTATAACACGACTGATTTTTCCGGGAGCATTGCTAAGTATGGGACATATCAATTTGTTGATGGATTTTTTGGTTTTGGCAATGATGGTTCCACCTACCGCAATAGTGGGGGGTGGATGCACGGCGAGATGGATCTATGGAACGATGGCAATGTTGCGCATAAGGTTCAGGCCCGTGCCTGTGCGAGTGCCTATCGCGTTTATAATGATTCTTTCATTGGCAATGGCGGTATTTATAATTTTATTTACAAGAATGCCGGTGCAAAGGTCATTCGTTCACTGAAAATTTATGTCGTCAACGGTACGCTAACTTCCGGGAGGTTTACGCTTTATGGAATACGCTGACAGAGATGATTGGCTTGAGCAACTCGAGCGTTTGGTCGAGGAAATTCGTCTCCAACTCGACGACCTCGATCGAACACTGCACGCCGAAGTCGAGACACTCCAATCACAAATCAATAATTTAAGAAATTGATCCGATGTAAAACGCGAAAGAGCAATCGGAAAAGATTTAGAATAGAGGAGGACATATGGCTTGGAAATTAAGCTACGAAAACGATGAAAGAACGCTCACCGAATGGGGGATTTGCGATGTTACTCGGCGGTCAGTGAATCAGTCGATGGATACCGTGACATTTAAGATACCGGGCAATACAATCGATACGCCTCTTCCATTTGCACCGGGACAGGTAATCCAAATTTTTCAGGATGAACAGCTGTGGTTCACGGGAATTGTAACCAAAACACCGATCTATGGCAGCGCGGCGGAAGAATTCCATCGCTATACCCTGTCAGGCCCCTGGTGGTACTTGGATAATTTGATTTACCAGCAAATTTGGAAGGAACCGGTTAATCCCAACGACGACGATAGTACGCTGGGCAATATCAGAAAAAGTCACCTCGTCCTCGGTCAGGATGTCGACGGCAATGCGATTACAATCGGCGAACAATTGTGCGACGTCATCGATTACGTCAATGCCGCCCTCGCAGAAAACGTCATAGTACTAGCGGAAGATATCGATTTGCCCGTCCATATTCCCTTCGACGAATGTAAGGATTTATCCTGCGCAGAGGTGATTCGACGGCTGTTGCGTTGGATTCCGGATACCGTTACGTTTTTCGACTATGCGCAAGCGGTTCCCGTCTTACACATCGCGCGCCGTAGTCAGCTGTCCACACTATCCCTCGCTGTCGGCGATTTAAATGAATTTCATTTCGTTCCGCGCTACGATTTACGCATTCAAGCGGTCGTCCTGAAATTCGAAAAAACTCATAAAAGTAGTGGGAAATCTTGGAAAACAATCGAAGTCCAGCGTTTTCCCACCGATGCCACGGGCATGGAATTACAATCGCTTGTGATGACCATCGAACTCGAAGGTACCCAGTCAACCCATATTAAACAGGATGTCGAAACGGAACTGATCCAAATCGATAGCGAAACGTGGTGGCGAAGCCATCTGCCAGAATTGAATAGTGTCTCCAATTTCGCCGTGCAAGAACCGGCCCGCGAAGGTACCTTGCCCAATGAACTCGTTTCGGGATCGATCGCCAGTTGGATGAATTGTAACGCGGAAGAAGATACCGTAACCGCTAAAATTTCCTACGAAACGGAAGACGAAATCGTCCACGATCGGGAAGTTGCCGTGAAAATTAATAGCACCAATGCCCAGTCCAAAACTTACCGCAGCCTCGTGTCCTACGTCGGCGAAGAAACCGTTCCCACTAACTTGGCGGAAAATATTTACCAAAGCGTCTCCACATTGTCCTACGAAGGTAAAATTCGACTGGTTCGCCAGGAAATTTCCGGTACCTTTCTCGGAAAAATAATCCATATGGAAGACGGACGCGAAGAATGGAAAACGATGAATGCAGTGGCGCAAACCGTAGAAGAACATTTGGATACAGGCGAAATAACGATTCTTCTCGGTCCCCCTAAACACCTCGGTCCCGATGATCTCTCCGAATTGACTAAGTCTAATCGCTACCGCTTCTCTTCCCGCAATTTTCATTCCCGCCATACGGCCGAAGCCGGCGGCAATGCCTATGTGGAACAGGGAAAATATGGCCGCATCGAAAATACATCCTATGGTCCCGGTAAAATGAGTAAACTGTCCTTTAGTAACCCCGCTAATACTAATCGAAAAATTTTTATCGATACCAGCGAACTAGACGTGGACGTTACCGTCTGCCTCCGCCAGGAAGATGTTGCCGATTCGGGCACGTTGAAGAAGCGCTATACCCTCTCCAGCGAACCCTTCGTTCCCCCAGTGTTAAACTAAAAGCCAGAGGGCCCTGCCCTCTGGGTAGGCCTCACGGGGCGCTGCCCCGTGACCCCGCAAGGAACATGGTTCCTTGACCTTTTTAACGGCCCAGCCTGGCGAAATATTCGCCCGGCTGGGCCGCAAAGGCAACAAAAGTTGCCCCGCCCGCGGCTTCGCCGCGGGCGGGGCAACTGGGCCCTTCGGGACTGTTTCCCGGGCAACGCCCGGGGAACAGTCCCGGAACCCCGGTCCAGGGGATGGATCCCCTGGCGGGAGTCCAGAGGGCAGGGCCTTCTGGGCAACCATTTTAGATATTTATGTCAACGTACACATCTTTTTTATGTCGTGTGACGCCCTACGGGGTGCCATTTTTCGTACCTTTGGAATTTTCGTCGGGTAATTTTGTGATTGATCAACTATCTGCGGAGGAGCTTTGTCATTATTATTGGTTATTGGAATCGGTGATGATACACTACAAATTGACTTTTAGCGGTTCATTAGAAGTTGAGGGTAATCTTTTACTGGGCGGGATGTATGGTCGGGTACCGCGGATGCGTTTACTAAGCGTTCCGAATTTTCAGGCTACGATTTTCCATTCGGCGAGTGGTGTACAGGGAGAAGGCAGCGTTGATTTTTCGACGATTTACTGTCAAAACGGCGGTTTATACGCCGTGAATTTTGATTGTGTGCTTTACGCCAAGGTTGAGACGGTAGCGGGCAGTAATTTTCTCGTTTCCTTTCATCGCAGTGTGGGGAGTAGTGGTCAGCGCGACAGTTACAAGACACAGGCCGTAAATTTTCTTGGAAAGAGCGTAACCGTTTACCTCAACTACAATGGACAGGTTTGGAGTGGGGATGAGATTGAGCTCGACGAATTTTCGCTGGGGGCGACGTTTTACGATAACGGTACATTATAGGGGAAAAATATATAAAAATTTCGCCCTGTGGACTTCCCCGGTGATGAGTCGTCTGGGATGGTTACTGATGAAATTAAACTTGTCTTAGACGGAAAAAGTCAATTATAGATTAGACTATGAAGAAAATTTTAATCATAGAGGTGGAGGTTGGGAATGGAAACTATAAAAAAAATAATAAAGTTCATTATTTATGTCATTTTTTGGATTTTGATCGTAATGAGTATAAAGGATTTCTATGAAAGGTCTTCCCAAAATGGGAAGGATATCGACGAGTTTTCCCTGGCAGTGATATTTTACGATAATGGTACATTGTAAGGGAAAAATATGTAAAAATATATAATCTTTTCCAAATAAGTTGAAATGTGCTTGCCATCGTAACCGGTATAGGACTTAAGAAGAGCTTCTATTTAGAAAGGAGTTCAATATGAAATCTAAATTAAGTGTGAAAAATGAAAATTACGGTGTATTAGCAAGTTTTTTCCTTTTAGGGTTTTCCGGGAATGTGCCATTCCTTTTGGCCGATCCTGAGGCAGTAGCCAATGTGGGCAAAGGGGCTGTTAACGATGGAGAAAAGCAGGTAGCGCGGGCGAGGAAGATACTCAACGAAGCGCTATTTGAAGCCATTGACTAGGAAAGTTTGGAGGGTGTGACGTTTCTCATTGGAAGCGGTGCCGATCCTACGGTTGAAAATAGACGCGGTCGGACGCCCCTAGATTTTGCGGAATACCGGGCTAAAAAAAATCCCGAAGCGTTAGAGTGCCAAGAAATTGTGGATTTCCTTCGCCATTGGGAAGCGGAGCGCTACGGAGTCGACGATGCGGCGGTTATCAATGCGGCGAAAGAAATTTGGGGCCTGGATGGTGGTGGTAAAAAAAATGGAATATTTGGAAAAGTAATCGAAAAAATTATTCCCCAGGCTGCTCCAATGGTTCGAATAGCTGAAAAAGTGGCTGCAAATCCCAAAGCTATTACGGCAAATGTCGCAATAAATGCAGCGGCAGGTGGTGTCGGTGGATTGCTTGACGGGCTCAGAAAAACCCTTGAAGAGAAAAATCCCGTTGATGCTTTTAAAGTTCTTATTGCTAATACTGCTGAAGGTTTCCAAAAAGGAATTAAAGCAGGCTTGGCGGATGGTCTCGTAGGTGATGATATAAAAAAAGCTCTCCTGAATAGCCCCACATTAAAAGATGTCGCTTTGGCTGGAGCGGTAGAATTGCCTCATTCTCCAGCCGAAATTCGAGATGTTATAATAGATGCCGTTATAGGATCTAGCATCGGAAGTGCCCTGGGAGGAGGACTTCCGGGAGCTATTGCCGCTGTTATTATTGGAAAGAAGAATCTTGTTGGATTTGTTAAAATAATGAAAGATAGTATCAATGGTGTAGCCCAAGCCGAAACTAAAGCTAATGAAGCGTTAATAAAAGAAGGCAAACTGCCGCTCATTATGCTTTTACCCATTTACCATTGATCGGATAATGGGGATTACATAATTATCAATTGTGCGATTGCTAATATTATGGGCAATGGCAAGATGGGCTGCAGGATGGGATAGGTAGATATGAAAGGTATGCTGAAGTTTATCGGTGGTGCGATGATGGGTTGTGCTGTCGGTTGTTTTGCCGTATATATCGTCTTATATTATGCCATTGCTGTTCCTTTTAATATGCCATGGATTGGATCGGAGCAATTGGATATGGGCTATCTTTTTCAGTTGTGTGCGATTTGCTTTAGTTTGGGATGCGTGGGTGATTTTTTGCATGACCTATCGAAAAAAGAAAAGAATTCATTGATCTTTTTACAGCGGAAAACTGTGCTTGCTACGGCATGGCGTGCCCTAGGGGATGTGGTTAGCATTACCATTAGGTTTGCGACGCTGTGGATGATTGTGAGAATGGTGCTCAGTTTTTTAGGGAGCTATGATTCGAATCCATTTGAAGAAGCTTTTATGGGTGCCTTTTGTGGACCTTTTTTGAGTGCGGGTTGCTGTGGCATAAAATGCATGGGATTTTTTTGTAATGGAATGCAAATGACGGAGTTCCCAACGATCGACAAAAGTAAGTAACGCGGGCGACGTTTTACGATAACGGTACATTATAGGGGAAAAATATGTAAAAATTTCGCCCTGTGGACTTCCCCGGTGATGAGTCGTCTGGGATGGTTACCGATGAAATTAAACTTGTCTTAAACGGAAAAAGTCAACTATAGATTAGACTATGAAGAAAATTTTAATCATAGAAGTGGAAGGTTGGGAATGGAAACTATAAAAAAAATAATAAAGTTCATTATTTATGTCATTTTTTGGATTTTGATCGTAATGGGTATAAAGGATTTCTATGAAAGGTCTTCCCAAAATGGGAAGGATATTTTTTGGGTCCGTATCGTTGGAATGGCTATTTTTTGTGCGATCTGCAGTATGGCCTTCACTATTGCCTGTGCCATTGTATATACTATTGCGGATAAAATTGAAAGACGTTTTGAAAAAAAAGGTACCACGGAACGCGATGATCCGTCGGACGATCAAGCCGGTTCGCAATAAGTTGAGCTTTTACTGAAATGTAAAACTGAGCTCGACGAGTTTTCCTTGACTACATCGTTCATAATTTTGGAAATCATTGGGCAAGAATTGCCGAAGCAATGCCCAAGAATAAATCGGGTAAGCATCGGACAAGCATACAGTAATAGGACCGTTGGAAACATTTAAAGGCCAAAGGCACTAGGCATTTCGCCGGTCCATAGGGCGCCCTATGCCGTGATCCCAATGGCCAAAATTTCCGATTAGGCGTCGATTTCGGTGCGTAGGGTCGGGTGAACGTCGATGCGAATATCCGCATAGACCGGTAATTGGTCGACATTGCGTATGGTTCTGTCGTCAATTTGGGATCGTTTTTTTACAGTTTCATGCTGCTTGTTCGAATCGGAACGGTGGGTGTCCTTTCCGTTTTTATTGACGATGACGATCAGTTGGCTGACACCGTCTATCGCAAAACGAAGGGCACAATAGTCGGGAACTCGACTTAAATTATACCTTTTGCGAACGTCTCCTGGGGTGAAAAAAATAATCGATTGCTCCACATTGGTCGGCAAAGTGATGCAGGTACACTCGGCTTTAAATAGAAGCATCTTCCCATCGGAACGGCAGCCGTTATAGCCGAGGTAAATTTTAATATGACAATTGTCTACCCAGTTTATGGCCTTATCTCGGGTATTGGCGGATAAAGTGACTTTGATTCGCCCCCACTTTCCCATCGCCTCTAGTAAACGACTCGTATCGAATTCCACTTTGACTAACTCTAATTTTGCAGGGGATTGAAATTTTTCCGGTTCCTTAGAATCGGCGCGGACATTCGCTCCCCGTAACTCATCCATTACTTTATCAACAATGGGCGTCGCCGCCGATTGTAGCGCCTGATTCATCTCCTGAATGGCAGCTTGTTCCGAATCGGATGAGACCTCCGCTTCTGAATATTTTGAAAAAAGAAAACCATTTATCCCGAGGACGCTCAATAGTATTTTTTTTACTAACCCTTCCATGGTTTGGAAATTTTATGCAATTATGTTTTTATGGCAAGTGAAAATATATATTTTTTTTATGCAGTTATGGCTTTACAGGGAGTAAAAAATATATAGTCTCATTGCTATGGATAATCGGATGAATGATGCGAAGAACAATGTGGCTAATGTCGCTAGCGTTGCAGAGTATGCGAAAATGGATTCTTCCATGGGTAATCGAACAAATGATGTGGCTAATATTGCCAATGTCGTCAGCGTTGCAGGGGATGCGAAGGGAACATCTCTAGCGGACGTAGCCGGTCAAAGTATTAGAGGGATCGGTGTTCCGCCAATTCGTCGGGAATTGAATCGGAGTCCATTGGAAGCGGCTGATGAGGATCGTAATAGGCTAGGAGCCAATGATTTTTCGCAGGCTGTACTGCGAGATGCCAATGTCTATGCGACAAAATTGACCAATTTGGATGGTTTTCCGGAATAAAACGCTATTGAATTTTTTTTAAGGGATGTGTGTTATGGAAAAGAATATAAGTATTATATCGTTGTCACTTCTATGCCTATGGGGTACATCTGTCGATGCGTCCAATGGATCGGATAATGGACGCAGACGACTGGCGTCGCGGCAGTCGAATCTTAACAATAAGATAGTCAATCGCTCGCCATCAGGAGTTTCCTCTAGGGAGAAAGCTTACTTGATGAATATGCGACGGAGGCAATTATCCGGAAATATTGCCAATGGAGGTGCACAACAAAAAACATCTCCAGGAGTTTCCTCGCCCTCAGATAGCAAAAACAGTCATATATCATTGATTATGAAAGACTTGCCGCCCACACCGAATCCAATCGGTAAACAGCCGCAATTATTACCTTTAAACATTCGAAACAGTTACAGATCGCACGCTTCAAATAATAATCGTTCGGCTAGACTTTTGACCGATAGTCAGAACAAAATAGAAGACCTGAGACACCAAATATCGGGGTGCGAACGAACAATAGCAGAACAAATCAAAACGATAGCCAATGATCAGCGCCAAATAGAGAACCTGAAATACCAAATGACGGAACGCGACCGGACGATAGCAGATTTAACGGAACGGAATAAACCAACGGCCAGCAGTCAACGCCAAATAGAAAACCTGAAACGCGAAATAGAAAAGCGCAATCGGACGATAGCGGATTTAAAGAAACGGAATAAGTCAGCGGGCGACGGTCAAATAGAAGACCTCAAACGCCAAGTGGCGGAGCGCAATCGGACGATAGCGGATTTAAAGAAACAAAATACCACAACGGGAGACGGTCAAATGGAAGATTTGAAACGCCAAGTGGCGGAGCGCGATCAGACGATAGCGGATTTAAAGAAACAAAGTACCACAACGGGAGACGGTCAAATGGAAGATCTGAAACGCCAAGTGGCGGAGCGCGATCAAACGATAGCGGATTTAAGGACGAAGGTGACCGGAGCAGGGGCGGCTGCTCCATCATCCGTACCTGCAAAAACCTCGCCGCAGTCGTCGCCTCCTCCACCGCCGCCTCCTCCTCCGCCGCCGCCGCCTCCTCCTCCAGGTGAACCGGAAAAAGATTACGCGGGAAGACTCGTCAATAAAAGTGGACAAGTGATCGGCACAGGAAAAAAATCTTCTCCTGAATCCGGAGATCAATCTCCGTTAGCCCCGGATCAGGTCAAACTAGGGACACCAGCTGAACGGGCAGCCGAAGAGGCAAAGGCGGCCAGTAAAAAGGTACGAGAAGCGGCCAAAATCGTCAAGGAATCGAGAGAATCAAGTGCGGTGAGGCAGGCCCTAAAAACGATGGCAATGGAAGCCAAACGGGTGCAGTTGTCGACGGAAATGGCTCAGTCGCAGTTGGAAATAAGCCAAAAACATATATCGAGTGAGAATCGACGTAGGGAAATACAAGCGGCGGTTGAAGCGGCGCAAACGGTAAGAGCTGAGGCAGAAACGACGGTCCAGGAAGCCATTGGAGCGGCCAAGTTACTGCTTGGCGATAAAGTGGATACGATTGTAAAAGAAGCCGAAACGGAGGTAATAAATGCCGAAAATGAGAAAAATGCACGGGGAAAAATACTCTCCGAAAAGGATCCCAATGTGTTTTCTGATCAGGATTTACGGGAGAAATTAGGGCAGATGCGTGAAATTCTAGGGCAGAGCGATTCAAGTAATGATAGCAGCAGTACGTCGGCGGAGAGCGAGTTTTAAATGGATCTGTCAAGTCTCCGTGAAAACGCTTGACAAGTATTTGAACGATGGCAAGGCTAGGGGCATGGGGCAGGAGCGAGCGACGCGAAAAAAATAAAACCCCTCATTTTGAAGCTTTTAAATGGATCTGTCAATGTTTTCCGATTCTAGCGTTGTCTTTTTCAACCCGTCGATAACGTTTTGGCCATGCAGGAAATTTTTAATTCCAGTACTTTACACGTTTACACCGAAACAGATACAATTCATTTTGACTGTCTCGGTCTCTGGACGATCGCCAAAAGTTCCTGGGATTTTAAAGATCATATCCCGAAAAATATCACAAAAATTATCGTCGATGCTACCCAACTCCGACGGGTATCTTCATCTTTTCTCGTTTTTCTTAGCCATCTAAAATCTTGGGCTAAGGTCAATAATATGGCCGTAGAGACGCGCCATCTCTCCCGGAGCGTCGAAAAATTTTTCAACCTTTCCCAAACGGCGGTGATTATCCCTGCTCAATTTTCTCAGCCGCATGGTTTTTTTTACTGTGTTGGAAAGCGAACCATCGACTATTGTTTCCATTTAAAGGAGGGAATATTTTTTTGCCTATCCCTTTTGAAATCACTGGTCAATACCGCGATTTTTTTCCCCAAGAGTAAGGGGAAAAATCTTTTACCTTTTCTCCAACAGACCGGTTCCGATGCTCTTCCCATTGTTGCCCTCATTAGTGCGCTCGTTGGACTCATTATGGCTTTTGTCAGTGTCGTTCAACTCGAACGCTTCGGTGCTAGTATCTATGTAGCCGATCTAGTTGCCCTCGCCATGACCCGTGAAATGGGTTGTCTTATGACGGGTGTTATTATGGCCGGTCGGACTGGAGCTGCCTTTGCGGCGTCCATCGGCAGTATGCAAGCCAACGAAGAACTCGATGCCCTCCAAACCTTCGGCATCGATCGCATGGCCTATTTAGTTACTCCCCGGGTTATCGCTTTGGCTATAATGATGCCCCTTCTGTGTATTTTTGCCGATTTCATTGGCATTGTCGGCGGTATGATTTCTTCCCTGCCTTTTACAAAAAGTAGCCTGATTCAGTACCTTTTACAAACTAAAAAAGCCCTCGCCATGAGTGATATTTTTATTGGACTTATAAAAAGTATTAGTTTTGGCGTGATTATCGCCACTATCGGTTGCTACAAAGGCTTGCACTGCGGACGAAATGCAACGGCGGTAGGTGAAGCGACGACATCGGCCGTCGTCCATGGAATTATAGGAATTATCGTCGCCGATGCGCTATTTGCTCTCCTGTGTACTTCATTGGGAGTGTGAGTTTGTCCAGAGGGCTTTGCCCTCTGGACTCCCACAAGGAGTCACGGACTCCTTGATCTCATTTTGCGGCCCAGCCGGGCGAAAATTTCGCCCGGCTGGGCCGCAGTGGTCAATCAAAAAGTCAGCCCTGCCCGCGGCTTCGCCGCGGGCGGGGCCTTCAGGCCCTTCGGGCTTTCCCCTGGGCGTTGCCCAGGGGAAAGCCCGGAACCCCGGTCCAGGGGATGGATCCCCTGGCGGGAGTCCAGAGGGCGGAGCCCTCTGGGTTACATTTTTTCTAATTTTTCGATACCGAGGAGGTGAAGTCCTGTTTCCAGGACGTATCGTACGAACTGGCAGAGCAGCAAGCGTTTTTCGAGGATATCCTTAGGTTCTCCGATGATTCGGTTTGCGTTATAGAATGAGGAGAATTCGCTTGTCAGCTCGAACAGGTAGGTACACAGGTAATGGGGTTTCAGGTCATTGAGGACTTGGGCGATGGTACTGGGGAAGTCGACGAGTTTACGAGCCAGGGTTAATTCTTCTGGGGTTGAGAAGGTTGCCATTGAGATAGTTGGGGTATCGGCGGGGGAAATTTTTAGTCGTCGGAAAAGGGCATAGATACGGGCGACTGCGTAGAGGAGGTAGGGGGCCGTATTGCCATCGAAGGAGAGCATTTTATCCCAGGAGAAGACATAATCGTGGGTACGATTTTGCGACAGGTCTGTATATTTGATGGCGCCGGTACCGACTATGCGAGCGATTTCGTTTTGTTCCGATGGTGAGAGGTCTGGATTTTTTTGTGCTACGATGATTTGTGCCCGTGCGATAGCTTCGTCGATGAGTTGTTTTAGTTTAATAGATTTTCCGGAGCGTGTTTTAATGGCGCGTCCATCTTCGCCGAGGACGGTACCGAACCAGACATGTTTCATATGGGGTATGGGGATATTTTTTGCGGAGAGCCAGCGATTGACGGTTAGGAACAGTTGTTGGAAGTGGTCTTGTTGGCGGCCATCGGTTACGTAGACCAGGGTATCGGCGTGGAAATTTTCGCAGCGGTACAGGACGGCTGCGAGATCAGTTGTGGCGTAATTTGATGCGCCATCGGATTTTCGGATTAGGAAGGGTTGATTTTTAAAGCGGTCATGGTCCCGGTGGAAGATGACGAGTGCGCCTTGATTTTCCTCGGCGATATTGAACGTTTTCAATTCTTGGCAAACGCGGTCGACTTTATCGCGGTAGAAGGATTCGCCGAGGACGTAGTCGAAGGTCACGTCCATTTGTTTATAAATTTCTTCGAATGCGCGGTAGGAGATTGCATTGATAGCTTCCCAAATATATAAATTTTCCGGGCTGCCGTTTTGGAGTGCGACTAATTCTCGGCGTGCTTCGGCTAGGAGTGTTTCATCTTGCTGGGCTAGTTCGACGCCTTCCCGATAGATCCGTTCGAATTCATCGAGAGCCTCCGTTGGATTGAGTGAGGAAACGTCGATTTTCGTCCATTTTATGGCCATGATGAGGATACCGAATTGTGTTCCCCAATCGCCGATATGGTTATCGCGGATTATATTTGCGCCGCAGAATCGCAGGAGGCGTTGGATTGATTCGCCGATGATCATCGAGCGCAAATGACCTACGTGCATTTGTTTAGCGGTATTGGGAGAGGAATAATCGACGACGATTGTTTTTCCGGCGAGCCATTGTTTAAAGTCACATTGGCCGCAAAAGGTACGCACCCATTGTTGTAGGAAGTTGGGAGTGAGGCGAATATTGATGAAACCGGGACCAGACAGTTCCAGGGAGCAGTTGGCGAGGTCCTGGGATTGTTTAGCCTTTGCCAGGAGTTTTTCGCCGAGTTCCCGGGGATTTTTTTTATTTTTTTTTGCCAAATCGAGGATACCGTTGACCTGGAAATCGCCGAAACGGGGATCCGCTACGCGCACCTCCGGGTCAAAATTTTCGTCCCATCCGTCGATTTTCTGGGATAGTGCGTAAAAAATTGTACCCAATTTCGATTTGACGTCTAACCAATCCGTTTCCATTTTTCAATTACCAAAATATAGTTGTTAAAGTAAGGATGCCGTAGCACGTCGTCAGTAAACCGAATAGGCACGGACGCGTCGGGTGTGCGAAGAGAAAATCGATGAAATCGCGTCCCTTATAGGGCCAGCCGCCACAGATCATTGCCCCAATGATCATGGCATAGACGAAGGTAACGAGGATGAGCCGCGACGCATAGGGTTCCATATATGCTGCATTAAGCAACGTATGGGCACTTAGAAGTGCTAGGACGGCTACGCCGCGAACGGATAGAAAACTGCGAACTTTGGCCAGTGAGACCAAAATAATTGCTAAAAAGAAGATGAAAAATAAATATTTATAGGAACCGAAGTCCGATTCGCCGAGTGTTAAAACATGGTATAAAAACCAAACCCCGCCCAGTGAAAATGTCACCGTATGAGCGGTTTCCGAGCGAAGGAATTTTCGTAGGGTGCGTTCACAATACTCCGTGCGGAAAACGAGCAAACTGCCGCAAATGATCAAAACGAAACCAACTAAAAATTCCGCAAACTTTAGGTCCATATGCCATTGTTTCTACAAAATGCGGCGATGAAGTCAAAGCTTTCCTTGGAAGAATGCGCGTCTAGGTTGATATGAAAGTCGACGGGAATCTGCCGGCGAAACCAGGTCCGCTGTTTTTTTACCAGATGGCGCGTCGCCTCTACGATCGCCATTTTTAGCGCTGCCTCATCCATTTTTTCGCCGCCATCGAGGTAGGCCTTCACCTCGCGGTAACCGATCGCACGGGCTAGGGGGGGGCACATCTCCCCCAGATTCCTGACCTCTTCGATTAATCCCAAGCGAAACATTTCGTCGACGCGTTCCCGAATTCTAACGTCCAATGATTCCGAATGGCGTTCCAAAACCATAACTTTCCGGGAAAAATGGTCGAAGGGACAGCCGTTTTGCAAAAATTTTTGCTTCAATTGACCCTGCGCCAAACCCGTTACCCTTTGCTTCGCCAAAATATTGACCAAACGGCGCGGATTATGCCAATCGGAAACATTTAAATCGACGGAACCATAGCGCCCTATCGCCCGCTGTAACGCCGCTAAACCAAAATTTTCATAGAATAATTGCGCTTCCCGGCGAACGCATTCGGGAATGGCGATTCCGTCGATGACAGGCGTAAAAAACGATTTCAAATAAAATCCAGCGCCGCCGACGACGAGAAGATTTTTATTTTTTACTTGATTGGCGACCGATTGTGCATAGCTTACATATTGACCAATGTCGAATGTTTCATTGGGGTTGCATAAATTCAGACCGTGGTGCGGAATATCGGCCATGCTTTCAGGCATTATCTTTGCTGAGCCGATATCCGCACCGCGGTACACCTGCACCGAATCGCAGGATAAAATTTCGGCGTCGAGAAAATGCGCCAGCGCCAGCGATAACGCCGTTTTTCCCACCGCCGTATAACCCGTCAAAAACCATAACGCCCGTTCCATTACCAGCGCGCTAAATCGATCAAAAATCCCGGCTGAAAACGTTCCTTCCGACCGGAATGGTTCTCGATTTTACAGAAAAATTTCACGTTCCAAACGTGACTCCAACGCGTCGCATAACTGATTTTCGTCGCCAAAAATTTGCCGCTCCGCCCATCGATCTGCGCCTCAATATCGAACCGCGAAATTTCGTCGAACCGGAAACGAAAATGAATGCCAAATTGATTCACCCGATGCCTTAAATCCTTTACCCGTAAACCCAATTCCCATAGATCACCACTCAAAAATTTTACCTCACCATTGACCTCTTGTAGCCTGAAATGCTCCCCGTTTAAACGGGCGTAGAGACTCAAATTTAACCAGCGGCGAGGATTCAATTCGGATAATATGTAGCAATCGGAAAACATCGCTTCCTTCCTGCGATCTACACCGATATTCCGCTTGAAACGTAGATCCTGATAAAAATCAAGGGCCGCAATTTTGCGAATCTTCCCCCGCTCCCCCTTCCCAAAAAAATCATGCTCCAAACCCAATCGCAAAATATCCTGCGCCTCCAAATCATCCCCATTGCGCATCTCCGCCAAATCGATCGTCGGTAAAAATTCGTTTCGCTCCCTCGTCTCTATAACCCCATATCCCTTCCCAAACTTCCCTGTGTGGCGATAGCGCGCGATCGGACGTACGGTGTGCCTCCATTCCTTCGCCCTTAACCAGGAAATCGGCGAAAAATAGTGCGCGTAAAAATTGGCCTCCCAATCTAAACCCAATTCTCCTAAAAAACGATCCCCTCCCTCACCGTAATGCGTCAACCGCCCACCTATCAGCGGCGTAAAATAAATCCCCCGTTCAAACGCAACCGGACGGTTGATCCCCCAGTAGCTGTCGATTCGGTTTTGCTCAATCGCCTGCCCACTCTCCACCGCCGATCGCTGCCGCGTATAGTCGACGTAGCCGAAATAGTAAATGCCCGAATCGTTGATCTCCCGCGGAAATCGCTCGAAACGTAGGGAAGGTACCCGCTCCGGAAAATGCTGATAGCGATTCATCCTCACCCGCGTGAAAATCGTCCATAGATCATTCTCCCCGCGATAGTCGAACTCCCCAAAGGAATCGCGTACGTCGGAGTCCTTGGCCCAGTCCAAATGAAAATCTTCCCCCATTTGCCCATCGCTCGCCCATAGAAAATCGGATAATATGTCGATGTTTTGACCGAAATGATGGTGCTGCTCGCCGGCGATAACCCAACGCTTTTTCCCAATGTCAACTCCCCGCTCACCCCGATCGATTATGTACCCCACCCTTAGTTCCCCTTCACCGCCAACCTTTACAACGGGACCCATGAGTACGCCGCGCTTCCCATAGGCGTTCAATAATCCCCCCAAATGTAGATCTTCGTAAACATTATAGGTCATCTCGCCCTGAACGTAATACCCAAGCTTCGCCGTATGCCCCGCGTCCCATCGCATGTCAACCGACCGAACCCAGTCCCCTACGGTTAGAGACGGTACGGGTAGGGGTACGTTTCCCATTTTTAAATAGGCCGATTGGGCAACGCCCTTTCCCCTTTTGGGATCGTAAATTATACGCTTCGCTCTCATGTGCGGAGTCATGCTCCCTCCCACGCTAAACCCCATATCCGCATCACTTAGTATGATCCGCTCCCGCGAAAAAAAAGCTTCCTTCGCCGATAATATATACCCCCGATCAATGCCTACATCAATGCCCTTCGTATGCATGTCCTGGGTCCGAATGTTACACTCCAAATCCTCGCACCGTGCATAAAAATGCTCGCCCGTAACGCGAACGTTACCCGAAATGTGCGCGTAAGGTTCCTTGAAAATTAAATGGTCAGCCCCTATCTTGATGTCGTCCACATCAATCCGAATCTCGCCGGATGTGCCCGCGTATGCCCAGGACGCTATGAAAAAATAACTCAATGTAATCGATTGCTTAAACGCTTCCACGCCAAATGACTCGAGTTTCAAATTTTGAGCATGTTGACAACCATTTTTTGACGGCAAAAGCTCAAGGAGTCGAAGACTCCTTGAAAAACGCGGGACTTCGTCCCGCGCTTTGCGCGCATTGCGCGCAGCTTTTGCCGTCCTTCATTTCGCGCTTGATTTTCGCCTTTGGAGTTCTAGTTTACGATTATCCCACAAATTTTTAGGGGCGGGTAGCTCAGTTGGTTAGAGCAACTGGTTTACATCCAGTAGGTCGCAGGTTCGAGTCCTGTCCCGCCCACCAGGCAGACAGATATTTTACGGGTTTAGGGTTTATTTTATTGATGTTTACGGCGACAACTTTGAGTGATAATTTTCCAACAGGGCGCCTATAGATTTTCCGCGGTGGCCGATGGCAGCTTTAACGGATTCGCCCAATTCTGCGATTGTTTGGTTATAGCCTTCGGGTTTGAAGATGGGATCGAATCCGAAACCGTGGGAACCTTTTGGGGGGAATTGTATTTCGCCGCGCATGGTACCTTTTCCGGCGAAGCTTTGTTCATTTTGGGGGTTATAGATTACGGATACGCAGACAAATTCTGCTCGGCGGTTTTCCTTTATTGGCAGCATTTTTTCGAGTTGGTCGAAGGCATTTTGGAGGCTGCCGCTTTTCACAATGAAGCGTTTGCTATGGATTCCGGGAAAGTTATTCAATGAATGGATACACAGGCCTGCATCTTCCGACAGGGTGAGCATATGTGTTAGTTTGGCGTAATGTATTGCTTTAGCGCGGGCATTTTCTAAAAAAGATTCGAAGGGTTCTTCCGGTTCCGGCAGGGCATTAAAATCGTCCAGGGAGCAGAGTTTAAAGCTATTGTTTAAAATGGATTTCAATTCGCGGATTTTGCCTTTATTGGTTGAAGCGATGCACAAATTTTCCATGGGACAATATTTAAAAAAGCCTTTATATTTTTTCGGTACCCATGGACTGTTCGACGGATGCCTGCCAGAGGAGGTCACGGGCTCGGATATTATCCGTTGATTTGGCGAGTATTTTATTAGCGATATCGACGGCCATTTGGAAATCACTTGCGCCTAGGAACGCTTCGCCCATCAGTAGCCAGTCATCGGCATTGCGTTTATCTTCGGGAATGCACTCGATAAAAAAAATAGTTGTTTCGAAGAAGCCGAATCCCGTCATTGTTTCGGCGGATAGGCGTAGAATGAACGCATTATAGGGATCCGTATGGAGCAAGTCGTTCATGGATTCGAGTAATTCGCGATGTTTGGTTTTAATTTTCACCATATAGTAGAATGTTTTTATGAAGTTTTTCAATAGAATGAGTGTGCGTTGAAATTTGTGTTGGCAGAAGGTACGTAGGCACACGCGGTGTAGAATGCGCCGTGCATCGACGAAGTTAGGTTCTAGGTAAAGCATTTCCCGGCACAAAAATTGCGCATATTTCCAATTTTCCGCCTGGCACAGCGATTCAATTTTTCCCATCCAACGTTGACGTATTTGCGCATTCACGGCATTTATTATAAGATTTCCTCGCGATTTTCAATATAATTTTTCAAAGCATTTAAGACATTTTCAACTTTATCCTCAGTTTCGGCTTCGACGAGGAGTCTCAGTTTAGGTTCTGTTCCCGAGTAGCGGACGAAGATCTTTCCATTTTTTCCGATTTTTTCATGTTCTTTTTCGATGAGGGCTGACCATCCGGGTAGATCTTCCAATGGGAATTTTCGTTTTACGGGGATATTGCACAATTTTTGTGGTAGGAAGGAGATAAGTGGGCGGGTATTTTCCGGCGACAGATTTAGGAATTCGATAGCTTTTAGGAAGAGCAGTGCCGCTTGGATACCATCGCTACTTGGAGTTCCGTCGGAGAAGATGATATGTCCCGAATGTTCGCCGCCGAGGTTAGAGCCGAATTTGTGCATCATTGCGGCGATATGGCGATCGCCCACCTTTGCATTGATGACGCCGATGCCGTATTGTTCGAGGGAGAGGCGGAGTCCTCCGTTGGACATCGCCGTCGTTACGATTTGGTGGCCGTGCAATTGGCCTGTTTTTTCCAGAAAAATGGCGATGGTACCCAGGACGACTTCTCCCGGTAAAATTTTACCGAAGCGATCGCAGAGTAGGAGGCGGTCGCCATCGCCGTCGTGGGCGATTCCGAGGTGGGCGCCATTTTCGCGGACCGTTTGGCATAGTAATTCCGGGTGTTCGCTGCCGCAGTTGGCATTAATATTCCGTCCATCGGGTTGATCTCCCAGCCAATCGATTTTGGGGAAATGGTAGCTCGCCTTTGCGAATTCTACCGCTGCGCCGTTGGCACAGTCGATGACGACGTGTGGCAATGGATTTTCCGGTGCCATTTTGTAGTGTGCTTGGATGGGGTAGGGGATGATGTGATGGCCGCGATTTTCGATGGGACCGGGGAGGTCATTCATCCGTTGTTTAAGGTCTTCCTCCTCTTCGACAGTAATTTTTTTACCAAAGCGGTTAAAAATTTTGACGCCATTATCCGTCGCCGGATTATGGGAGGCCGTAATCATGATGCCCAATTCGGCACCTGCTTCGATAATTGCCAGGGAGAGTAGCGGCGAAGTGACGATGCCGCCGTCAAAAATTTCCGTATCCGATGGAAACCCATTGATTAGGAAACGCTTAATTTCCACGCCGGAGGCCCGCGTATCGCGTCCTATCATCAGGTGCTGGGGAGTATATCTTTTCCCCACTGCCTGGGCGAGTCGATTCAAATGTAATTCATCGATGGGCGCTGTGCCAAATGGCCCACGAATACCGTCTGTTCCGAAATATTTTTCCATATTGCCAAAATGTTTATTTAAATTTTCCAGTCAACCGTTTGATTAATGGTTTCAATTCATTTAAATTTTTTTGCCCCAGGAGCATATACAAAAATCCAAAATAAGTCACCATGCCCAGCGGTATGTTGATGCACAAACTCAGAATGCCGTGCATCTTTCCCGAAAAATATAGGGCTAGGATGCGATCAAAGACGGCGACGGCAATGCCCATTGACAAACTTGCCGCCAATGCTTTGAAAAATTTTGCCGTAAGAATCGGTATCTGGAATTCCTCGTAGCGCCGCCATAACCCCCTGTAGAGTAAAAATGTTTGCAAAATCACCGATAGCAGATTCGCAAAGGCAATGCCCTTTGCCTCGAAGTGAAACATTAAACCGACCGTAAATACGGCGTTCGTAGCACAACTGATAAGCGAAAAAATCATGGGCCTTAGCGTGTCTTTTTTACTGTGGTAGCCGCGGACAAAGTGGGCCGATAGGGCGTAAAACGGTAGCGAAAGGAGAAAAATTCGCAGCACCGGTAGTACCAAGTCCGCATCCTGCGTTCCAAATTGTCCCCAGTGGAAGAGGAGGTCAAGGATCGTTCGGTCCAAACTCCAAAGACCGACCGTCGAAGGGAGTACGACCACTAGAATAATAAAAATCCCACGCCCAAATTCCGCGCGCAGTAATGCCTTTTCCCCCCTCGCTTCAAAATGCGATAGGCGCGGGAAAATTACCGTCATAACCGCAATCACTAAAATACCCATCGGCAATTCCGTTAGACGATTCGCTAGATATAATACGGAAACCGCACTGCCGCTCACAAAATAAGCCAGTAGCCGCGAAATCGCAATGTTGACCTGGACCGTCGCCGCTCCAATAACTCCCGGAAAAAATAACCGCTGAAAATCCCCTATGCGACCACCGCGACTGCGATCAAATTGAAATCGCCAGCCACATCGCTTTAACGCCGCGCCGAGTAACGCCATCTGAAAAATACCACCGGCTAAAACACCGCAACATAAACCGTAGACACAGCCATCCTCATCCCAGTAACCGCCCATTGATACCGCTAAAATCATACTCACATTGAGGACGATCGGATTACTGGCCGCCAGTAAAAATTTTCCAAAAACATTCAGTATCGCCGAAAAAGCCGCCGTAAGACAAATAAAAAACATGTAGGGCAGCAAAATCGCACTCAGCATAAAACAAATTCGCCACCGCTCCGGTACCGCATTACAGGTTATCCCGCAGGATAAAAAAAGGAGACCGATAAGGATAATGCCCACCAGTATGCAGATTAGTTGGGAAAGAACTTTATTGAGTAGGACGAAGGCCTGTTCCTTGCCATTCGTATGGTATTCGTCGGAAAAAATCGGGATCAGTGCCGAATTTAATGCCCCTTCGCCCAGGAGCCGGCGAAATAAATTGGGTACGGTGAAGGCAAATAGAAACGCAGAACTCAGTTCCCCCATCCCCAAAGCTGAAAAAATGAGGACGTCTCGCAGAAGACCCGATAGGCGCGAGAGAAATGTACAGTAGGAAACCCCTAAAATATTCCGCAACGTACTCATTTTAATCCAACTGATAATGGTGTACTCCTAAAACTTTCACCTGCAAGCGCAATATTTTGACGAGACTGCTCAATCCCTGCTCGATCGTGATTTGCGGCGTATAGCCCAAATCTTCCCGAGCCCGTTCGTGGGAAAAATAGTGGTCCTTACTCAGTGCCACGGCCAATGCCCGCGTCATCGGTGGCATCTTCGACCAGTGAAAAATTTTATACCACGTCTCCATGAAATCCCCCAAAAGATAGGCTCGCCGAAAGGACATGCGTTTTTTTACGGGGGGTAATCCCACGTTGCGGAGAATATTATTGATGAATTCCCATAGATTGACCGGCCTTTCCTGGCCAATAAAATAGGCTTTTCCGCAAGCTTTTCCCGCATCGAGCGCATCGAATGCGAGGAGGTGGGCCTGGGCGGCATTGCCTACGAATGTGATATCCACCATATTCTTGCCGTTGCCGACCATTCTCAATTTTCTCTTTTCTACGGCGCGTATGATCGTTGGCAGGAGGTGTTGATCGCCTTCGCCGACGATGAGGTGAGGGCGGAGCGCTATGGTTTTCAATTTTTCGGAATTATGTTCTAAAACGTATTCTTCGGCTAGAGCTTTCGTTTTAGCGTAATACCAGTGGTAGCGTTTACAGAGTGGTAGCGATTCGTCGCCGCCTGAAAAACCCTTTCCGTTAAAGACGACGGCGGGCGTACTGGTATGGACTAATTTGGAGACACCGTAGCGTTCGCAGGCGTCGATAATATTTTTAGTGCCGACCACGTGTGTATTGTGATAGGCGTAGAAATTCATATCGATACACGCCCGGCCTGCCACGTGGAAAACGGCATCGACGCCGCGAACGGCTCTTTCCGCATCGTCCCGAAAGGAAATGTCACCCCTCAAAAATTCGACGCCACGCGCTTCTAGGATCGGTTGCCTTCGGCGTCCAACCGCGCGTACGGCGTATCCTCGTTTTAGAAGCAATTCGACAATATGGTAGCCCAAAAATCCGCCGCCACCCGTTACGAGCACTTTCATATTGACACCAGCATGCCTAACAAAGAAATTGTGTCAACTCCCGTGTAATTTTGTGGGGTATACTTTTTCCTAAAATTTGACAAACTACTTGAAATTCTATTACTCATTTGAATTATTTATGGTTTTCACCCAAGAAGCGACTCGAAATCTCCTCCGGCGCGAACATCCGATTACTGCTCCCATTTTACGCCTACTGTTTTTTTACCTGAGTTCGCTACTGATTGCGGCCATTGTGACGCCTTTGATTTTTAACCTCGCGGTCCACTGGAACGCGCAATTTCCGAATGCGTTGAACACCTATCTTATGCGCAAAGGTTTTGTCGTTTTTTTTGACCGCATTCGGCTTATCGCGTTACTTTTCTTTTTCCCAGCCCTATGGAAAATGTATCGATGGGAAGCGTACCGATCGATTCCCGATCGATTCGATTGCAGAAATTTTCGATTATTTTTTATTTTAGGGATGGGACTCATTGCTGGAATATGGGGTATTAAGATGTTATTTTTAGATTTTACGCTGCGAGCACCTTCTTTTTTCTTTTTACTAAAAACGCTGATTCGCGTTCTACTCATTGCCCTATTGGAGGAATGGTTATTTCGCGGGCTTATTTTTAATCTTTTGCTGCGCAGGATGCGACCGGCGGTTGCCTTTGTTGTATCGGCATTTATTTTTGCTCATTTACATTTTCGTCCCACCCTATCCGTAGCTTCTGGGCTAGCGACATTTTACGATGGATTTTATTGTTTATACGAAGTTATTTTTCGTTCCCTTGTGGGCATTTCCTGGTTTAAATTTCTGATTCTTTTTTCCCTTGGGTATCTATTGGCGACGGTTTATTTTTACACGCGGAAACTTGGGGCGGCCGTGGGCATACACGCTGGAATTATTTTTTCTCTAGCGATTTTTAAAACATGCGTTTCTTTTTCGGCCGTCCATTCTTTTTTCGGCTCCGATGATTTATTCGATTCGCCTTTGGCGTTACTAGTGATCATAGCGGCGACTGTCTTCAGCCACGGAATAGTCAAAAGGGTGGGTAGTGACCGTTTGCCCTAAAAACAACACCTAAAACCTTTTACGGCCCTTCTAGGACCCCTTGGCGGACGATCTTTAAAATATGATCTCCCAAAACGCTTGACAGTAACCGAATTCTAGCCATTTTATGGGCGGGATAGTCAAAAAGGGTGGGTACTGTCTATTTACCTTAAAAACAATACCTAAGGCCTTTTACGGCCCTTCTAGGACCCTTTAGCGGACGATCTTAAAATATGGGTTCCCAAAACGCTTGACAGTAACCGAATCCCAGTCATTTTGTGGGTGGGATAGTTAAAAGGGTGGGTACTGTCTATTTACCTTAAAAACAATACCTAAAGCCTTTTACGGCCCTTCTAGGACCCCTTAGCGGACGATCTTTAAAATATGATCTCCCAAAACGCTTGACAGTAGTCAAATCCCAGCCATTTTGTGGGTGGAATAGTCAAAAGGGTGGGTTACTGTCTATTTACCTTAAAAACAACACTTAAAATCTTTTACGGCCCTTCTAGGACCCCTTGGCGGATGGCTTTGGAATATTATCTCCCAAAACGCTTGACAGTAACCGAATCCCAGCCATTTTATGGGTGGGATAGTCAAAAGGGTGGGGTTAATGTCCGTTTGCCCTAAAAACAATACCTAAAGCCTTTTACGGCCCTTCTAGGAC
>JAITAG010000034.1 GCA_031284265.1 Puniceicoccales bacterium
GATAGGACTAAGAGCTTTGCCGGAAACCTGGTCCGAATTACAGCAACAAGCCACAAATTGGTATCTAAATTTGCAGCAACATAACTTATTGTCCCAATTTGGTTTATTTCCTAAACCGGAGTAGGGCACCGATGCTGTCAGCTTGACTGATTTCTCGAAGAATTGCCAAAAATTTTCCATTATACTTATTTAAAATGCTTTTCTGGTGGTCATGTGCTTACAATTTTTTCTTCATTGACAGTAAGTGATATTTGAATTTAAAATTCCTTTTTTAAGGACTGGGATGAGAAATGAAATAAACGTATTGGCGATGGTAGGTTGTTCGGTTTTCTTTGGAGGGATGGCCGAAGGCTACGCAGATGGTGGTGGAAGTGGTAGAAAATGCTGTAATGCTAAATATCTCGAGGATTTTTGTTCCAAATGGGATTATGAAGGATCAATTCTCTATAACCAACGCTACTTCTATCGAGGTTATGAACGCTGTAAGCGTTGTCTGCAGACGGAGCATATTTTCCATTTTCCGATTGAAGAACATGAGCTCTATGTCGATACATTTCTGAGTATCCCTATTCAGGCAAAGGCGGAAGGTGGTACTTTATCGCTCGATTTTGATGAGACGCGGACGCAATTCGGCCTGCGCTATACGATAACAGAGGATTGGATTTTGGATGCAAATGCCAAATATATTCATTATTGGCGTGACGATCAAAATGGCTATGACACACGCGATGATATTTGGGAATTTGGAGCCGGTATAATTTGCAAATACTTTGATGCCTTTACACCTTCTGTATTCACCTATTACGATATCCGTTGCAAGGCCTTTACGGCAGAGGGGAAGGGTACTTATATCCTCGATTTATCGCGCTGGGGAATACCTTTATTTCGGATAGGAGCCTATGCGACGGGCGGGTATGTCCGTGCGAAACGCTTCTTTACGGGAAAGTTGCGTAATATCCAGAAGATCAACGGTATGCCATTGGAAATTCGCAACCTCACAAGTGAGAGAAACCATTATAGCTACATTGGTGGTGGCGTTGAGTTGCTTTTTTGTCCCAATGAACATGTGGAATCGGCCATTGGGATTAATGGCAATGTCAATTCGGACAATAAGCGCGTTTCGAAAGGCAATTTGGCCAACTATCTCACGAATCATAAATCCATTGCGTGGCTCAGTGCGCGTCTGACGGTATTTTTTTAAGGGAAATGAGCACACCCGCCAAGGAAGCGAGTGGATAAGGAAAAGCTCGATTTTATAAAGCAGATCGTGTTTTTGAGTTGTTGTAAAAAGTCTTTACGGGAAGACAGAGGATGAAATCGCCGATAATTATTTTTAGCTCTGCCTCAGGATAATTCTCAGCCCAAAGTTGGTAGATGAGGTAAATATTATTATATATATGCGAGCTGGGACTTTAATGGCCGTTGGAACTGTCAAAGATAAAGGCGGCTTTTGTGCCAATTTTGGCATGTCGGTAGTACAATTTTCACTCCATCGCCGCAATATTCACAGTAGATCTTCAAACATTGAGCTAAGAGTCCTTAGAACTCAACTCCTACAATTTCCTCCGATCGGGCGAAGTTATCCTTGATGTGTAACATTTGGTAAGTGTCGACATCGGTGGGGCAAAATTTCTCCGTTGTCAACGGACAGGCCAACATCATTTGATTGCCTTCACGATTCCCGGCATTGTGCAATAAAACTGGTGGAGCCGATCGGGATCGAACCGACGACCTCCACAATGCCATTGTGGCGCTCTTCCAATTGAGCTACGGCCCCCTTTTTCACTATGACGACCAAAATCTCAAGAGACCTGAGACCTGGAAGGTCGCGAAGCAATGGAGAATATTTCCTCTCAATGGCACGCCTCGCAGGAGTTGAACCTGCAACCTTCTGATCCGTAGTCAGATGCTCTATCCAATTGAGCTAGAGGCGCATTGCCATGTTTAGCCATCGTGAAGGCTGGATTTTCTTTGACAAGAGAAAAGTGCTGAAAGATCAGCGAAGATCACTACCTTTATAGCCGGTTTGGGGTCGAGGCCGGCGGTAATACCCACTTTACAGGCGATCTCGATGGGATTTAAAGGTAGCAAAAACAACAAAATGTAGCAATGAAAAGGTCTTTTTAAGGGCATTAGGGTTTGCTTTTTTGTGAGAAATAAACCAGTAACATAAAAAACTTAGCATTTTAGGATTGACCGGACTTTTATATGTCAACAGATTACATTTAGTAAGAATGGTCGTCGCTGGAGTTCAGCGAAAAAGCGGACTGTATACGCTGCCCTTGTAGCTCAGTTGGCAGAGCGCATCCTTGGTAAGGATGAGGTCGGCGGTTCAAATCCGCTCGGGGGCTCCATGGGAAAATATTTATGTTATTTTAAAAAAGGAAAAGTTAATGGCAAAAGAAACCTTCGAAAGAACGAAACCTCACGTCAATGTGGGGACCATTGGTCACGTCGACCATGGTAAATCGACTTTAACGACAGCGCTCGTCAAAGTGCAGTCCGATAAAGGCCTGGCAGAATTTAAGTCCTATGCCGATATCACCAAGGGCGGCACCGTTCGAGATGCTACTAAAACGGTTACGATCGCCGTCTCCCACGTCGAGTACCAGAGTGATAAACGGCACTATGCCCACGTCGATTGTCCGGGACACGCGGATTTCGTTAAGAATATGATTACGGGTGCGGCACAGATGGATGGTGCCATTCTCGTCGTCAGCGCGGCGGATGGCCCCATGCCACAGACGCGGGAGCATATCCTCCTGGCACGCCAGGTCGGCGTTCCGAAAATTGTTGTCTTTTTGAATAAGGTCGACCTCCTCGACGATGCGGAACTGCTGGACCTCGTCGAGATGGAGGTGCGCGATCTACTGACAAAATACGAGTTCGACGGCGATCATATTACGGTTATCCGTGGTTCGGCCCTGGCGGCACTGGAAGGGAAACCGGAGGGCGTCGAGGCGATTGGAAAACTTTTGGAAGCGCTCGATAAGGATATTCCTGAACCGCAGCGCGACATCGATAAGCCCTTCCTAATGGCGGTGGAAGATGTGTTTTCCATTACGGGTCGCGGTACAGTAGCGACGGGACGCATTGAGCGTGGACTGGTTAAGGTCGGCGAAGAAGTTGAAATTGTTGGCCTCGGCGATACGAAGAAGACGACCTGTACGGGTGTCGAAATGTTCCGTAAGCTGCTCGACGAGGGGCGAGCGGGCGATAATGTCGGCCTATTGCTGCGCGGTCTCGAGAAAAAAGAGGTGGAGCGTGGCCAAGTAATTGCAAAACCGAAAAGTATTACGCCCCATTTTAAGGCAAAGGCTGAAATTTATGTTCTGACCAAGGATGAAGGTGGGCGCCATACGCCTTTCTTCAATGGCTATCGGCCGCAATTCTTTTTTGGAACGGCGGATGTGACGGGCGTTGTAACGCTACCGGATGGAACGGAAATGGTCATGCCGGGAGATAATTTGAATGTGACGCTCGAGTTGCAGAAGAAAATTGCTATGGAGAAGGGGCAGCGCTTTGCGATTCGCGAGGGCGGTCGAACGATCGGTGCGGGACGCATTACCGAAATTATTGAATAAAATTGGTGAAAAATATTGACGAACGGGGTGTGAAATCCTTTTTTGGTTAGCATAGGAGAATAGCTCAATTGGAAGAGCAACGGTCTCCAAAACCGTAGGTTGGGGGTTCGAGACCCTCTTCTCCTGCCAGAAAATGTAATATGAAGATGAAGAATCCATTGAGGCGAGTTGGTATATTTTTCGGTGAGACGGCAAGTGAACTCAAAAAAGCTTCCTGGCCGAATCAGAGGGAGATGCGTCATTACGTCGGTATTGTGTTGGTCGGAATGGCGATTTTAGGTGTTTACGTAGCGATAGTCGATTTTGCACTTTTGCACGTTGTGGAATTGTGTAGCGATTGGGTGAGGGGGAGTCTCGGGCGATAGAGATGGTACTTTCGATGCAGGATTCGCGCTGGTACGCTTTGCAGGTTTTTTCCAACCAGGAGGTCAAGGTGAAGATGTATCTCGAAAAATTTGCTACCCAAGATGGGGTAGCGATCGATGAAGTTTTAGTGCCATCGGAAAAAGTAGTTGAGATTAAAAATGGCAAGCGCTACCATCGCGTTAAAAAATTTTATCCGGGCTACGTATTTGTCCGGATGAAGCTGTACAATGAGGAAGAAAAATTATTGCAATCCCAGTGGTACTTTGTACGCAATGTGCAAGGTGTATTAAATTTCGTAGGGGGAGAGCGGCCGGTACCGTTGAGAGAAGACGAAGTGACGCGGATTTTAGATCAGGCGAAAGCGGCGGCGACGGCGGTTCCCGTACAGCGCGTTCAATTTGAGATCGGGAGCAAAGTAAAAATTACGAATGGTCCATTTGCGGAATCTTTAGGTGAAGTAGGGGAGCTCGATTTGGAAAATGGAAAAATGCGAGTATCCGTATCGTTATTTGGTCGAGAGACGCCGGTTGAGTTGGAATTTTGGCAGGCGGAGATAATTAAGGAGTAAAAATATGGCAAAAAAAATAGTAAAGCAGATTAAATTACAATTACCGGCGGGGGCAGCTAATCCGGCACCTCCCGTTGGGCCTGCACTAGGGGCTGCCGGTGTAAATATCATGGGTTTTTGTAAGGAGTTCAATGCGCGGACGAAGGACATGGCAGGGATGATCATCCCCGCGGTGATTTCCGTTTATGCCGACCGTTCATTTACCTTCGAGTTAAAATCGCCACCTGCCTCGGTACTATTACAGAAGGCGGCTGGAGTGGCAAAGGGGTCAGGTGTACCGAATCGCACGAAGGTGGGTAAAGTAACGCGCAGGCAGCTCGAGGAAATTGCGGAGGCGAAGCGAGCCGATCTCAATGCGGAGGATCTCGATGTGGCGGTCAGGATGATCGAAGGTACGGCGCGTAGTATGGGCATTGAAGTAGGGGCGTAATTTTGTTTTTTATGGAAAAATTTTTAAATAGCTTGACAATGGTAGAAATTGCCATAGCGGTAATTATGATTTGTTTATGAAAAAACGGAGCAAGCGTCAGTTAAAAGGGCAGGAGGTCGCTGATTTGAGTCAGCGTTTTTCCATTGAGAATGCCGTTGCACTGCTAGAAAAAATGCCGAAGGCTCGTTTTGACGAAACGGTTGAACTTTCGATCCATCTCAACGTAGATCCAAAGCAAAGCGATCAAATGGTTCGTGGCGTCGTGAGTTTACCGAACGGCAGTGGGAAGCATGTGCGAGTTTTAGTATTTACGGAGAGGCCGGAGGAAGCAATGGCAGCGGGGGCCGATTTTGCCGGGTTAGAGGATTTGATTGAGAAGATCCAGGCAGGTTGGCTCGATTTCGATGTGGCGATTGCGACGACTTCTGCGATGAAACAAGTGCGCAATGTGGCTCGGATACTTGGTCCGCGCGGTATTATGCCGAATCCAAAATCGGGGACAGTTTCGGATGATATTGTGGAAGCGGTTCGCGAAGTCAAAGCGGGGCGTGTCGAATTTAAAATGGATAAGACGGCGAATATGGCCGTCGTCGTGGGGAAGCGTTCTTTTACAGCGGACAAATTGGTAGAAAATATAAAGACGGCCATCGATGCGATTTTAAAGGCAAAGCCTGCGAGTATTTCAGGTAATTTTATTAAGAATGTGACATTGGCGGCTACG
Organism: Puniceicoccales bacterium; assembly: GCA_031284265.1. Taxonomy (GTDB): domain Bacteria; phylum Verrucomicrobiota; class Verrucomicrobiia; order Opitutales; family LL51; genus LL51. Next base: position 5,670 of record JAITAG010000034.1, read on the forward strand.
ATGACACTGGGGATCAGGTTGGAACATGGTATCTATGGTACGGCTTCGGAGGGATCATTATGAAAGCGGAAAAAAAGTTTCTAGTTAAAGAAGTTTACGATCATCTCGGCAAATCAGATTACGTTTATTTGGCTGATTTTTCTCGCGTGACTGTTGCGGCGATTTCCACTCTTCGTAAGAATTTATGTGAAGATGGTGCAGAATGCCACGTCGTCAAGAATAGTATTTTAAGACTTGCGCTCAAGGAAAATGGCTGTGAGGATTTGGCCGATGAGTGTTTTGAGGGACATACGGCGACTATCACTGGAGGGATGAATCCTTCTGGAGTTGCGAAAACTTTATTCAAATTCTCAAAGGACAATGAAGAAAGGATGGGGGTAAAAGGTGGTGCGCTTTCCAAACGTCCATTGGCGACTAGTGAAATTAAAGCATTATCGGAATTGCCGTCGCTTGAGGTGTTACGCGCACAGGTTTTAGCACTATTTAATGCGCCGGCGCAACAGTTGGTACGCGTGCTTAATGCGGTACCTCAGGGTGTGGTCAATGTTTTACAAGCGAAAGCGAAGGAAATTTAGTATTAAAAAAGGAATGGATTTAGGAGGATTTCTCTTAAATGGCAGAGGTTGCCGCTAAATCTGTTTCTGGAGGATAAAAAATGGCAAATATTACAAAGGATCAAGTTATCGATTGGTTAAGTTCTCAGTCCGTTTTAGAGATTGCCGGATTGGTAAAGGACTTGGAGGAAAAGTGGGGCGTTAGTGCAAGTGCTCCCGTGACAGCGGTAGCGGTACCGACAGCGGGTGCGGTGGTCGAAGTTAAGGAGGAACAGACGGAATTTGACGTTATTTTGACGCTCGCCGGGGACAATAAAATCAATGTCATTAAGGAAGTCCGTGCCATTGCCGGTTTAGGGTTGAAGGAGGCGAAGGAACTCGTCGACGGTGCACCAAAATCCGTTAAGGAAGCTGTTTCGAAAGCTGATGCGGTGGAAATGAAGAAAAAGCTTGAAGCGGCGGGTGCTAAAGTAGAACTTAAGTAATTGAGTAGTGTTTTGTCAAATTAAAAGATACAGTTTTGTGGGGGCTTTGGAATTCCACAGGGCTGTTTTGTTATCGTATAAAATTTAGATAGGGTATTTGTATTTTTCTCGTATGACTGATAGAATTAATTTCGGAAAACTGGAGGAAGTTATTTCTCCTCCAAATTTTATAGAAAATCAAATCAATTCATTTAGGGAATTTTTACAGAATGATATTGCGGTTGGGAGTCGAAAAAATGTTGGATTAGAGAGTGCTTTGCGCGATTTTTTCCCCGTCGAAAGCTACGATGGAAAGTGTCGTTTAGAGTATGTTTCATACCGCATCTGCGAACCGCGCCATAACGAAGATTATTGCATCCGCGACGGAACAACCTATGCCGGGTCCCTATACGTCACACTTCGACTGTGTGAGGAAGGTGAAATGAGGGAAGAAGAGATTTATTTCGGCGAGTTACCAATAATCGGGCGACGGGGGTCTTTCGTTATCAACGGAGCAGAACGCGTCGTTGTAAGTCAATTGCATCGTTCACCGGGAATTTGTTTTGAGGAAACCGTTCATGCCAGTGGAAAAATGTTGCACGCATTCCGAATAATACCCGACCGCGGTACGTGGCTTGAAGTACAGTTTGACCCCAATGATTTATTATATGTTTACCTCGATCGTCGCCGTCGCCGTCGGAAATTTTTATTGACAACGCTCCTTCGCGCGTTCGGAAACGGCTCCGATCATGAAATTTTAAGTTTATTTTACAAAATAGAAAATAAAAAGGTATCTTCGTTTAAGGTGGACGCCGATCTTGCGAATTATATTTTGATCGATGACGTTGTCGACGCCCGGGAAGGTATTGTTCTCGTACGCGCCCATGAGTCCCTTTCAAAGGGATTGCTTCAGGCATTTGAAGCCGCCGGTATTGAGCGGTTAGACGTAGTTAATGTTTCGTTTGACGACGGCTTATTGATTCGTACGCTGAAGAAGGATCCCGCAAAAAATACGGAAGATGCATTGCGTGAAATTTACAAACGTCTACGTCCCGGGGAACCGGTGATGGCCAATAATGCAGCGGGTATGATGTCGCGTCTGTTTTTAGATCGGAAGCGTTACGATTTGGGGCGCGTTGGACGGAAGAAATTAAATCAGCGCCTAAAACTCAATAAGGATATTGACGATCGCCTCATCGATACGGTGGATATTGTAGCGGCGATGAAATTTTTGTGTCGTTTGCGCAAGGGAGAGGAATACATCGACGATATCGATCACCTCGGAAACCGGCGCATACGCAATGTCGGAGAATTACTGGTCAATCAATGTCGTTCCGGTCTCGGTAAGATGGAACGGCTAATTCGTGAGCGTATGGCACTATTTGACAATAGTGTGGATACGATTGTCCCACAAAAGTTAGTTAATCCGAAAATTTTTATGAGTTCGGTGCGCGATTTTTTTGCGCGCAGCCAGTTATCGCAATTCATGGATCAGATTAATCCGCTATCGGAATTGGCGCATAAGCGAAGGCTTTCGGCGCTTGGTCCGGGTGGTCTGAGTCGTGAGCGTGCCAGTTTCGAGGTGCGCGATGTCCATTCGTCGCACTACGGTCGCATTTGCCCGATCGAAACGCCGGAAGGTCCCAATATCGGGCTCATTAACTCTTTGAGTACGTTTGCGCGCGTGAACGAATTTGGGTTCATTGAGACACCATATCGCGTGATAAAAGATGGATGTGTGACCGGGGAGGTGGTCTATTTGGATGCGACCGACGAGGGGAATTGTATTATTGCGCAGGCGAATTCGGAAATAGGTGCCGAAGGTAATCTCCTAGGAAATGTCGTCGCGCGCCAACGGGATATGATTTTAGAAGTTGAGCCGTCCAAGGTAGATTACATGGATGTTTCGCCGAAGCAAGTCGTTTCCGTGGCCGCAGGTCTGATACCGTTTTTGGAACATGACGATACTTCGCGAGCATTGATGGGGGCAAATATGCAGCGGCAAGGCGTACCGTTATTGTTACCGGAGGCCCCGCTTGTCGGAACGGGACTGGAGCGAAGGGTTGCGGTTGATTCAAAGAATGTAATCTCTGCGATTGCTGATGGTGTTGTCGCTTCGGTGGATGCGACGTGCATCGTGGTTACAAAGGATGGTTCGATGCCCAAGAGATTGGATCCCTATGGAAATCCATCGGCCGGTGTTTATGTTTACAATTTGCGCAAATTTATTCGTTCCAATTCGGCGACCTGTTTTAATCAGCATCCAATCGTGAAAAAAGGACAGGTGATCAAGGTCGGCGATCCGTTGGCCGATGGAGCTGGAACGGATCAGGGGGAATTGGCATTGGGACGCAATGTTTTGGTGGCGTTTATGCCCTGGAATGGTTACAACTTTCAGGATGCGATTATTTTGAGTGATCGCTTGGTGAAGGAAGACGTCTTTACGTCGGTTCACATTGAAGAATTCGAAGTAGTTGCACGCGATACGAAATTGGGTGCCGAAGAAATTACTCGTGATATTCCGAATGTGGGTGACGAAGCATTGAAAAATTTAAATCGTGATGGCATCGTTCGCATTGGAGCAGAAGTGAAGGCAGGCGATATTTTGGTTGGAAAAATTACGCCGAAGAGCGAATCAAATTTAGCTCCAGAAGAAAAATTATTGCGTGCAATTTTCGGTGAAAAAGCAGCGGATGTAAAGGATACGTCACTTTTGGTACCGCCGGGGTGTGAGGGTATTGTGATGGACGTTAAGTTTTCGGGCAGTATCGACGCCGAAAAGGAAAAGGTTTCGGAGGCTGATCTTCGCCGCCGCATCAAGAAGGCGAATGAGGAGTGTCGTGGACAATTAGAAAAGTTGCAGGACGATTTGACGGAATCGCTTTCGAGTATTTTATTGGGTGAAAAAATTCCACTCGATATTTCCAATGGAGAAACGGGAGAAATTATCATTCCGGCGAATCGAAAAATTACGAAAACATTGTTGCGCCGCATCGCGGCTTGTTTTGATGTGTTGCTCATTCCGGCTTCTCCGGTTAAAAATCGTATTTTGGAAATTGTCGATGCCTATCGCCAAAAATTTATCGATCTCGAAAAGGAACGCCTCCAAAGAATTGAAGCAATTGAAGCGGGTGATATCGGCGATACGGGTGTGATTAAAAATGTAAAAGTTTACATAGCCAATAAGCGTAAAATTCACATCGGCGATAAAATGGCGGGGCGCCATGGCAATAAGGGAGTTGTTTCAAAAATTGTTGCCAGCGAAGACATGCCATTTTTGCCTGATGGAACTCCGGTCGATATTATTTTAAATCCCCTGGGCGTACCTAGTCGAATGAATGTGGGCCAGGTTTTGGAAACGCATCTCGGTTGGGCCTGTGAAAAATTGGGAATTAGAATTGCGACGCCTGTCTTTGATGGCGTATCAGAATTACAAATCCGCGAGTATCTAAAGAAGGCGAATCTTCCGGAAAGCGGGAAAAGTGTGCTCTACGATGGTCGGACGGGTGAGCGTTTCGATCAGGAAGTGGTCGTCGGATATATTTATATGATGAAACTTAATCATTTGGTTGCCGATAAAATCCATGCGCGAGCGGTGGGGCCCTACAGTTTGGTTACGCAACAACCCTTGGGCGGAAAGGCGCAATATGGTGGACAACGTTTCGGAGAAATGGAAGTTTGGGCGCTTGAAGCCTATGGAGCGGCGTATACGTTGCAGGAGATGTTGACCATCAAATCCGACGATGTTCAGGGGCGGACGAAGGCTTACGAATCTTTGGTTAAGGGTGATCGCTCGTTGGAAACGGGTGTGCCGCAGTCATTTAATGTTTTGATGAAAGAAATTCAAAGTTTGTGTCTCGACATCCGGTTGGAGCACGACGAAGTTTACGCAGAGTAAAAGGGAGATTATAATGACGACGGAAGCAGTGAAGGAATTTTTAGGGTTTGGTCAGGATAATGAGTTCGATAGGGTTGCGATTTCGATTGCATCGCCCGATGCGATTCGTTCCTGGTCAAAGGGCGAAATTAAGAATCCCGAAACGATCAACTATCGCACCTTTAAACCGGAGGTAGGGGGACTATTTTGCCAACGCATTTTTGGTCCCGTCAAGGATTATGAATGTGCCTGTGGAAAGTATAAGCGCATCAAATATAAGGGGGTTATCTGCGATCGCTGTGGCGTTGAGGTTACACTTTCCCGTGCACGTCGGGAAAATATGGGACATGTGGAGTTAGCGGTACCCATTTCCCATATTTGGTTTTTAAAAAGTTTACCCAGCCGTTTGGGATTATTTTTAGACATGTCCGTACGTGACATTGAAAAGGTGATTTACTATGAGAGTTACATGGTAACGGATCCGGGATCGACACCTTTGAAAAAATGTCAGTTGTTACAGGAACAGGAGTATGAGATGTTGCGCAGCGAGTATGGCGACGACGCATTTACGGCAAAAATGGGAGCGGTAGCGATCCGCGAAATTTTATCGGAAATGGACCTCGAGGAGATGGTTTATAATATCCAGGAGGAGATGTACGCGACCAACGCTAAGCAGATGAAAAAAAAGTTAGCTAAACGTCTTAAGATGGTTGCGGGATTTTTGCATTCGGGTTCTCGGCCGGAGTGGATGGTTTTGGAAGCGTTACCCGTATTGCCGCCGGATTTACGCCCATTGGTTCCCTTAGACGGGGGACGTTTTGCGACGAGTGATTTGAATGATTTGTATCGCCGGGTCATTAACCGCAATAATCGTTTGAAAAGTTTAATGCAACTCAAAACACCGGATGTAATTGTGCACAACGAAATGCGTATGTTACAGGAAGCGGTCGATGCGCTATTTGATAATGGGCGCCATGGAAAAGCGGTACTCGGTGCGGGTAACCGTCCCTTAAAATCTTTGGGCGATATGCTCAAGGGGAAACAGGGACGTTTCCGTCAAAATTTACTGGGAAAGCGCGTCGATTATAGTGGCCGTTCCGTCATTGTTATCGGTCCGGAGTTGAAATTGCATCAGTGTGGATTGCCGAAAAAAATGGCACTCGTCCTTTTTGAGCCCTTTATTATACGGCGTTTGAAGGAATTAGATTTTGTGCATACGGTGCGCAGTGCGCGTAAGATGATCGAGCGACAGGATCCTGAAGTATGGGATATTTTGGAGGAAGTTACGCGGGAGCATCCCATTTTACTCAATCGTGCGCCCACGTTACACCGCCTGTCAATCCAAGCTTTTGAACCCATTTTAATCGAAGGCGAAGCGATTCGTTTGCATCCTTTGGTTTGTACGCCGTTCAATGCGGATTTCGATGGGGATCAAATGGCCGTTCATGTGCCACTATCGATCGAAGCGATCATGGAGTGTAAGCTGCTGATGATGGCGACACAAAATATGTTTTCACCGTCGAGTGGTAAGCCAATTTTGACGCCGTCCCAGGATATTATTTTGGGCGTTTATTATCTGACCTACGAGCCCAAACCAAAGGAGGGGCGAATTCCTCTAATGGGCAGTGTCGAGGAAGTGTTAATGGCGGAGGCTCAGGATGTTGTTGCGAAGCAGGACTGGATTCATCTTGCGAATCCGGATTATGGCCGTGTTACCCGCTATGGCAATGCGAAAGATCGGATTATTAAAACGACGGTGGGGCGCGTCATTTTTAATCAAATTTTTCCGCGGTCACTCGGGTTTATTAATTTTTCGGTTAGCAAGGGTATGTTGGGTGACCTAATTATGGGAACCTACAAAATTGTTGGCCAAAGGGAGGCGGTGCAGATGTTGGACCGCCTTAAAAATCTCGGATTTTATACGGCGATGAAAGCAGGGCTTTCCATAGGTGTCGATGATATGATTGTTCCTTCGGAAAAGAGGGATATTATTGCGGAGGCGCGTCGAAAAGTTGAAGAAGTCGATGTGCAGTTCCAGAGAGGAATCATTACGCCCGGCGAGCGTTCCAATAAAATTATTGACATTTGGACTAATGCTACGGATGAAGTTGCGCAGGTTGCCTTCGATCGCCTAATGAAAAATGATAACAAAGACTATATCAATCCGGTTTATTTGATGATGGATTCTGGGGCACGCGGTAATCGACAGCAAGTCCGCCAATTGTGTGGCATGCGTGGGCTAATGGCTAAACCGTCCGGTGAAATCATTGAGCGGCCGATTCTGTCGTCATTTCGCGAGGGACTGTCCATTTGGGAGTATTTTATTTCAACGCACGGCGCTCGAAAAGGTCTCGCCGATATGGCATTAAAGACGGCCGATGCGGGATATATGACGCGTAAACTGTGCGATGTGGCAATGGATTGTATTGTTTCCTGTGAAGACGATGGCTGTCGCAATGGTATTTGGAAGCAGGCGATTATGGATGGCGACGAAGAAATTATTGGTCTACAGGAGCGCATTATTGGGCGTTGTGCGGCGGAGGACGTGCACAACCTGGTCAATCCGGGGGAAGTATTGATTACTTCGGGCAGTCTAATTACGGCGGATGTTGCCCAAAAAATTGATGAGGCGGGCATTGAGCGCGTGAAAATTTTATCGCCGCTGACAAGCATGAAAAATAACGAAATTCCGGCTCTTGCCTACGGCATTGACCCGGCAACAAACAGTATGGTGGCGTGTGGATCAGCGGTTGGGATTATTGCGGCGCAGTCGATTGGCGAGCCGGGAACGCAATTGACGATGCGTATTTTTCACATCGGTGGTGTGGCAAGCCAGGTATTAAAAGCCCCTGAACATCGCGCAAAGGCGGATGGTATTATTCGCCAGGAAAATTTACGCCTCGTTCAAACCGCCGACGGCGCGAGCATTGTCCTCAATCGAATGGGGCGTTTAATTTTAGATGATAGCAATGGTCGCGAAATCGAAAGTTATAGCATTGTTCCGGGAACGGTGTTGCTTCAATCCAATGGGACCGCGGTGAAAAAGGACGAATTGTTAGCGGCCTGGGATCCGCATAGTGTGCCCATTATTGCTGAGTTTTCTGGACGGGTACAATTTAGGGATATTATTCCGGGGATTACGATCAAGCGCGATATCGATGAAGCGAGTGGGCGTATCATGGCCGTCGTCATCGAGCACAAGGAGGAATTGAATCCGACGATTGAGATTGTTTCCCAAGAAAATGATGAGGAACGCATTGTTGCGGTCTATCCCATTCCAACGGGGGCGCAAATTTTGGTCGACGATGGCAATCAAATTTTAGGTGGCTCGCTGCTCGCAAAAACGCCGCGTTCGACTTCTAAAACACAGGATATTACGGGAGGATTGCCTCGGGTAGCCGAGCTATTTGAAGCGCGTCGTCCGAAGGAACCCGCTGAAATGGCGAAGATTGATGGAGTAATTTCATTTGGTGGTATGATTCGCAATAAAAAGCGCATTTGGGTAACGGATACGGAGACTGGACGGCGCGAAGAACATCTCATTCCTCACGGTACCCATTTGGTGGTCCATGATGGCGATTTTGTCAATCGTGGGCAGAATTTAACGGAAGGTGTAGCAGATCCCCATGAGATTTTGAATATTTTGGGAACTGCTGCGGTACAGGAATATTTAATTGCGGAGGTTCAAAAAGTTTACCGCATGCAGGGAGTGACGATCAACGATAAGCACATCGAAATTATCGTGGCGCGGATGTTGCGGAAGGTACGTATTACGGATCCGGGCGATTCGGATTTCTTCTGGGGAGAGCCGATTGAAAAGGATCAATTTTTGGTAGCGAACGAAGAAATTATTGAAGCTGGGGGAAAACCGGCAGAAGCAGAGCCCATTTTGCTAGGTATTACAAAATCTTCGCTGGAGACGGAGAGTTTTATTTCGGCAGCATCGTTCCAAGAGACGACGAAAGTTTTAACGGATGCGGCCACGTTGGGAAAAGTGGATGAACTGCGTGGATTTAAAGAAAATGTCATTATGGGACACCTCATTCCCGCGGGGAGCGGATTGCCATCCTATCGTCGACTAAAAATTCGGACCCTTTCCGAGGGTAGCGAAGAGATCGCCTTGGTCCGCGATTTAAGCCATGGGGAGGACCATAATTGGGTACAGGAGATGGCGGCAACGACGGGGGATTGAAAAGTTGATAAAATTTTAAATAAAAGCTTGCGCCAATGATCTTCAGTCATAATTTAGCGAAAAAATTGAAATAATAGATTCTAATGCCTACCATTAATCAGTTAGTAAAATCGCCACGTGTGAATGTGGTTATAAAATCGAAAGCGCCGGCGTTGCGTGAGAATCCGTTCAGGCGGGGAGTGTGCGTACAGGTCATGACGCGTACGCCCAAAAAGCCCAATTCGGCCATCCGTAAAGTGGCAAAGGTACGCCTGACAACTGGGATTGAAGTAATTGCTTACATTCCCGATGAGGGTCATAGCTTGCAGGAGCACAGTATCGTATTGGTGCGCGGTGGCCGCGTGAAGGATTTGCCCGGTGTGCGTTACCACATTGTGCGCGGGGCTTTGGATTGTTCCGGGGTGGAGAAGCGTCGGCGGAGCCGTTCGAAGTATGGCGTAAAGCGTCCCAAGGAAGGTAAAAAATAAATGAAAGGAATATATGTCGCGGCGTAGAAGGGCTGAAAGGCGAGAATTTGCAAAGGATCCGAGATTTAACAGTGCGTTAATCGGGCAATTGGTGAGTATTGTGATGGAACGCGGCAAGCGTTCTTTGGCATGCTCCATCGTGTACGGTGCCATTGAAAAAGCGAGTGAGGAGTTGGCAAAGGGTGATCCGGTGGAGCTTTTGCTAGTGGTATTGGAGAATGCGCGCCCGAAGGTGGAAGTTAAGAGTCGCCGCGTCGGCGGGGCAACCTATCAGGTGCCGGTGGAAGTTCCGTATATTCGCCAGCA
>JAITAG010000014.1 GCA_031284265.1 Puniceicoccales bacterium
GCGGTGAAATCGGTGGGCCAAATTGGCAAAATAGGGGGCGAAAAATGTATGGATGATGGCGAGAAAAAAAATGAGTGTCGCAAAGAAATTGAAGGGAGCGATTCTTATCCGTGCCAGTAGAATTTGCAGCAAACTTTCCGAGGGATTGGAAGGGCCGTAGGCTTCCAATGGAATGGGGAAGCCATGGGCTTCCGCCAATCCAAAAAGCAGAATATTTATGAAAACAAATGCGCCTAATCCTCTCACAATCCGATGGGAAAGAAAAATATGATTTTTGCAATTACATAAGTTTACCAAGGAATCTCCGCCTCATATGATCGCTGTCCTCCTCTGACAGCTTGTCCCCGTGAAATTTTGTTCACGGAGGCGGGATAGGCTGTGATAGTCTTTACAGATTTACATGTTTCGAAAACAGCTCGTACGTATTTTACAGTAGTTTCTGTGGAAGTTTTTGTGGAAGCTTCATAAGGGGATAAAGTACCAATGGGGCTTGGAAATTTTGCGCAAAAATAAACGCATTGGTTACTTTCGTCTATTTCTACAAAAAAATAACGAAGTAAACTGAACTTAAGAAGCATAAAGAGTAACACACTCTTCCATTCGAGTGTGTTAGGGGGGAATACAGGGCTGAGTAAGTTGAGTAATGCTTTTGCATCATCGGATAATAAATCGAATATTGCTTGCCCAGAAAACGTATTTCCCCGAGGGGCAGCCATGTCAACCAAATCGGCCATATGCCTATTAACCATGTGCAGAAATCCAGAATTTGAGCTTCCGTGTCCCATAAGAGTGTCCCTGAAATTGTAGTCTAATGCAGCCGAAAAATCGTTGACTGTGAAGCTCCTTGGGTTAGAAATTTGAGTATCCGGGTCATGCGCAGGCATATCACGGCATACTTCTGGCCTAAAAATAGGATAAGTATTTGCGTAGACAATGATTAATTCAATCAATTCGGGCATATTTTCGCGCCATAATAGAAGATTAGCACGTTGTAATAATCCTGCGGCAGATGGAGTTCCGGGGCCATTCTGGGCCGTAACCCTCCGAGATTCAGAAGGAGATAAAGCAGGTGATCCTGGTCCTTTGCGAGGAGTAAGTGTGGCTTTACTCCGTGAAGTACTATATTGGCCTTGACCGTAGGGGTGGCCATATTGGCCTTTACCGTAGGAGTGGCCATGTTGGTTCGAACCGTGAAAAGAAGTGTTGCAAATTGGTAGGCAACACAGATACGATAGTGCAATTTTGTTTATTTTTTTGTCCATGGGTTTGGTTGTCGCACGAATATTATTTAAAGTTAAGTGTTTTTTTAAAAAAAATTCGGAATATTTTAAAAAAATTCGGAATAGATTTTTGGGGAAAACAATTGACAGTGGCGGCGATGACCCTAGAAAAACTTACACACTGGGGCGAGATAGCTCAGTCGGTAGAGCAGAGGACTGAAAATCCTTGTGTCGGCGGTTCGATTCCGCCTCTCGCCACCGCAGCGTTTTATAAATCCTACAAGGCTTGAATCTATAAAATGGACTATTTCTGTAGCGTTTAGGGAAAAAAGCCCACAAATGGCAGTCCACTATACCGATTCATGGCTTCATGATATTCCGAAAAAATGATTCCCATCAAGAAAAATCGTTAATTTTGAAGCGAAATAATGGAAGCCCAAAGAATAATCCATACCATCTTTAAAATAAACTTGCTTAAACAATGTAAAACGATATCTCAAGGGGCGTTATGGCGAAAATTACGATATCGGATGTTTTGGGACGGGAAATTATTGATTCTCGCGGGAATCCAACCGTTGAGGTCGATGTTATTTTGTCCGATGGAACGGTGGGGCGTGCGGCGGTACCTTCTGGGGCGAGTACGGGAGAACGGGAGGCCATAGAGCTCCGGGATAGGGATACCAAGCAAGAGTTTGAAAATATCGATCTCAAAAAACGTTTTTGTGGTCGCGGTGTTTTAGCGGCGGTTAACAATGTGACAGAGCGCATTGCTCCGGCGATTATGGAATTAGATCCCTTTAATCAGGCGGGTATAGATACGCTCATGTTAGCCATTGATGGTACGGAGAATAAAGGTGAACTTGGCGCCAATGCAATTCTGGCGGTTTCGCTAGCAACGGCAAAGGCGGCGGCAAATTGTTTAAAAATTCCGCTCTACCGTTATTTAGGTGGTGTTAATGCGCGGATATTGCCGATTCCGATGATGAATGTGCTCAATGGTGGTGCGCATTCCGATGCGCCGGTCGACGTTCAGGAATTTATGATTGTCCCACATCATGCGGAAACTTTACGGGAATCCGTACGCATGGGAGCCGAGACATTTCACGCCCTAAAAGAAGTATTAAAAAATCGCAAATTATCGACGGCCGTAGGCGATGAGGGGGGCTTTGCGCCGAATCTAGATTCCAATGAAGATGCGCTAAAAGTGATCATAGAGGCGATTGAAAAGGCGGGATACGAACCCGGTGAAGATATTTCCATTGCACTCGACGTTGCGGCATCGGAATTTTTTGAAAAGGAAAAAAATTTATATATTTTTAAAAAATCAGACCAATCAAAGTATAGGGCATCGGAGCTGATCAGTTGGTATGAGGAATTGATTGCAAAATATCCCATTCATTCCATTGAAGATGGTCTTGACCAAAATGATTGGGATGGCTGGGCAGAGTTGACAGGGCGTCTCGGTGACCAAATTCAACTCGTCGGTGATGATTTATTTGTGACGAATCCAGAATATTTAGCACAGGGCATTGAGCGGGATACGGCTAATGCAATATTGATCAAAGTGAACCAAATTGGTTCGCTAACGGAGACCTTGGATTGCATTGAGCTGGCGAAAACGGCGGGTTACAAAAATATTATTTCCCATCGTTCGGGTGAAACGGAAGATACAACCATTGCGGATATCGTTGTGGCGACCAACGCGGGACAAATTAAAACGGGTTCGATGAGTCGGACCGACCGCATTTGCAAATATAATCAATTGATACGCATCGAAGAAGAGCTGGGCGATAGTGCAATTTTTGCAGGAAATATTTAAAAATTTTTCTCTGATAAAATTTACATAATAAATGATTTTCTTAAACATTACTTCGCGTCAAAATTAACGATTTTTCTTGACAGGAATCATTTTTTCGAAATACCGTCAAAACCATGAATCGGTACAATGGACCGCCGTTTGATGGCTTCGATGCTCCCGTAGGTGCTACGGGGATGACTCATTTTATTAGGGCTACGTCGGATGTGGGCTTTAAAATTATGATGTCTGATCCCCAAATTGTAGAATCGATCATCAATGAACTCTTTAAAATTATCGACCTAGCTCCCGTCCAGCTCACTGACCAGGGACAGTTTGAAGTTCCCCAGCAAGGCCACGGTTCCTTTGCGACCATGGATTACCATGCAATTACGGCCAATCGGGAACATATCATCGTCGAAATGCAAATGATCCGCCATGACAATTTTGACAAACGGGTACTATTCTATGCCGCATCGACCTTTGCTAATCAGGAATTCGAGGGCGGTGAGTGGGCTCCCCAGATTAAAAATGTCTACGCCATACAATTTGTCGACTACTTCACCCAGGACGGTAATCCCATAAAGTATTACGAAGTGATTAATAGATCCTCGTTAAAAGTTGGCGAGAACGGTCAACTCCTCCCCTTCGAAACGATCAAGGGCATCAATCTGATTCAGGTGGAA